>JAGWPH010000262.1 GCA_028870615.1 Betaproteobacteria bacterium | reverse complement strand
GAGGTTGCGGTATGGGGAGAACCGGAAGATGGATCGGCAGCGTGACCCGATGGACTCGGAATTGTTGGGCAGGAAGAAAGGCAAGGACCTGACCCGCAGCTGTCGTCATCGTCCCCGGAGACACCCCGCTCCATTCAGACAAAGATCAAGCGAAGGCAGGTCTCCTGGCTTTCGGGTCACGATCTCCTGCCGGCCTTCCCGGAATCGTCCAGTGGCATGTGGGGGCAGAAGACTCGCCGATCACAGTTGCGGGGGCAGCTCCGGATTTTCCGGATTCCCTTTTAATCCCCAACGGGGGAACCATCTGGCCGCAATGTAGCAGTCGCCCCATTCGGCTGTCAATGAATTTTATGCTACCTATAGTAAACCCACTTTTAATTTACACCAGATATTGTGGTTTTTTCCCTCATTTGTAAGGCTGCAGCGACCATGCGCGAGAGCGCTTCCAGGGTTTCCGGCCAGCCTCGCGTTTTGAGACCGCAATCCGGATTGACCCACAGATGGTTTGCGGGAATCACGGCAGCGGCCTTTTCCAACAGACGCACCATTTCTTCGGTCGAAGGCACGCGCGGGGAGTGGATGTCGTAAACTCCGGGCCCAATTTCGTTGGGGTAATGAAAGTGGCCAAACCCGTGTAGCAGAGTCATGTCGGACCGGCTGGTCTCGATCGTGATGACATCGGCATCCAGTGCGGCAATGTCGGGCAGAATGTCGTTGAATTCCGAATAGCACATATGGGTATGAATCTGGGTTGTGTCGGCAACGCCGCTGGAGGCAATGCGAAATGCACGACAGGCCCACTGGAGATAGTCGTGCCACTGATCACGATGCAAGGGAAGCCCTTCGCGTAGTGCCGGTTCATCGATCTGGATGATTCCGATGCCGGCTTGTTCCAGATCATGTACCTCGTCGCGGACGGCGAGGGCAATTTGCAGTGCGGTATGCGAGCGGGGCTGGTCGGTGCGCACAAAGGACCATTGCAGAAGGGTGATGGGCCCGGTGAGCATGCCCTTCATGGGTTTTTGCGTGAGGCTCTGGGCATACCGGGTCCATTCCACGGTTATGGGCGTGCGGCGGAAGACGTCGCCAAAAATAATCGGTGGCTTGACGCAACGTGAGCCGTAAGACTGGACCCAACCCTGGGCTGAGAAGGCGAAGCCTTCCAGTTGTTCGCCGAAGTATTCCACCATGTCGTTGCGCTCGGCTTCACCATGCACCAGTACATCGAGCCCCAGGGCTTCCTGGTGGCGCACCGTCAGCGCAATTTCTGACGCCATGGCCAGGCGATATTGGGTGTCATCCAGTGCGCCGCGCCTGTGTGCGGCACGGGTGGCACGGATGGCGCCGGTCTGAGGAAAGGATCCGATAGTCGTGGTGGGAAAAAGAGGAAGCTTGAAGCGTTGGCGTTGCAGGGGTTGGCGCACTCCAAACGCGCTGTGGCGATGGTCGGCATTTTCCGGCAGGGCCGACAGGCGTGCCGCAACAGCCGAGTTATGGACCCTGGGGCTCGATTGCCGGCTGGCGAGCGCCCGGCGGCTCGTATCCAATTGTGCCACGACACTTTCTTCTCCGGCGCGCAGTGCCTGCGCCAGCGCGTTAAGCTCAGCCAGTTTTTCCTGGGCAAAGGCCAACCAGGAGCGTAGCTCCGAATCCAGCGTTGTTTCCTGCGCCAGGCTGATCGGCACGTGCAGCAAGGAGCAGGAAGGGGCAAGCCATAATGTTCCATGGCGCCGTTGCAGGAGTGGCTTCAGCCGGGCCAAGGCCTGATCGAGATCCGTGCGCCAGATATTGCGACCATCAATGATGCCTGCCGAAAGCACTCTGTGGTCGGGCAAGGCCTCTGCCACCTGCGCCAGCTCATCGCCGGCCCGGATGCCATCCACATGCAGCGCAGAGACCGGCAGGCGGCAGGTCAGTGCCAGATTTTCTTTCAGGGGTGAGAAATAAGTGGCCAACATCAAGGAAACCCCGGTGCTGGCGAAAACGGCATAAGCCGGCTCGAAGGCGGATTGCCAGGCAGCAGGCAGATCCAGTCCCAAAATCGGCTCGTCCATCTGGATCCAGTCTGCTCCCTCGGCTTTGAGGCGCCGCAGAATTTCCTCATACACCGGGATCAGTTGGGGCAGCAGGGACAGGCGCTGAAAGCCAGCGGTTTTTTCCTTGCCCAGCCAAAGAAAACTCAGCGGGCCTAACAGAACCACTTTGGTGCGGTGTCCCAGCGCCCGGGCTTCGGACAATTCCGTAAACAGGCGTTGTGAGGCGAGGCGGAATGTCGTTTCAGGAGCGAATTCCGGGACCAGATAGTGATAGTTGGTATCAAACCATTTGGTCATCTCCAAGGCGGGCTGTCCGGGGACCGGGATGCCCGTTTCGGCGGCAACACCTCGCGCCAGCGTGAAATAACGATGAAGCTCCGGCTCCTCCGTTAAAAAGCCGAAACGGGCAGGTTCGCATCCCAGCATCTGGATATGGTTGGCCACATGGTCGTAATAGGCAAAATCACCAACGTTCACCCAGGCCAATCCGGCATCGCGTTGCAGCGCCCAATGGCGCGCACGCAACTCCCGTCCGATGTCTTCCAGGGCGTTTTGGCTGCTCCCACCCCGCCAATAACGCTCGAGCGCGAATTTTAATTCCCGCTGGTGACCGATTCTGGGAAATCCAAGGATATGGGTATGAATCACGCTGCGGCCTCCATGATTGATCAGGTACTTGTCATGATCACGGAGCAAAGACTATTATTCAAATGATATAATTTAATGCTGATAATGAACTTTTTTCATGGACGGCCCCATGTCTTCCCTTCTTGAACTTCGTCATCTGCGTACCCTGACCGCCCTGAGGGACGCCGGAAATTTGTCCCGGGCCGCAGAATTGCTCAACTTGACGCAATCGGCGTTGTCGCACCAGATCAAGTTGCTCGAATCCGTTTACGGGGGGGTGCTGTTCGAGCGCAAATCTACGCCGCCCCGTTTTACCGCCATTGGGGCACGCCTCCTTGAGCTTTCCGATCTGCTTTTGCCGCGCGTAGATGCTGCGGAACTGGACCTGGCGCGATTGGCGGCGGGGACAGCGGGGCAGTTGCGGATTGCGGTGGAGTGTCATACCTGTTTTGATTGGCTGATGCCTGCCATGGATGCCTTTCGCGACCGTTGGCCGGAAGTGGAAATGGATATCGTTTCTGGTTTCAACCCGGATCCTGTGGGATTGATCCATCAGGATCGCGCAGATTTTGCAGTTATCTCCGAGCCGGATGACATCGTGCGAGGGGTGGATTTTCATCCCCTGTTCCGTTTTGAAATCGTGGCAATCCTCGCTCGCGGCCATTCCCTGGTGGATAAGCCTTGGCTGGAGGCTGCCGATTTTGCAGGGGAGACCCTGATTACCTACCCGGTGTCTGACGAAATGCTTGATGTGGTGCGTCAGGTGCTGATTCCGGCGGGAATCACGGTCCAGCGGCGTAGCACCGAACTGACGGTAGCGCTGTTGCAACTGGTGGCCAGTGGCCGGGGCATTGCGGCATTGCCGCTCTGGGCTGTAAAAAGCTATCTGGACAGGGGTTACGTGAGGAGTTGCCCCATAGGACCAGGCGGACTTCATGGCAGCTTGTATGGTGCCTGTGCCAGTCAATTATCTACGTCACCCTATGTCACGGATTTCGTGCGGTTGATGCGCGAAAACTGCTTTCTGTCCTTACCGGGCATCACCCTGCTGTAATGGATTCCAACGATAAAATGGCCGATACGGATCTGGTTTTCATGCAAGATGCGCTGGCGCTGGCGGATCAGGCGGCCGCTGCAGGTGAAGTTCCGGTGGGTGCGGTGGTGGTCAGGGCGGGGGTGATCGTGGGGCGCGGGTTCAATCATCCCATTTCAAGGCGGGATCCCACCGCCCACGCCGAGATGATCGCCCTGCGCGATGCGGCGCATCAGTTGGGCAACTATCGCCTGGTGGACTGTACCCTGTATGTCACTCTGGAGCCCTGTGCCATGTGTGCAGGAGCCATTCAGCATGCACGTCTTGCACGTCTGGTGTATGGCGCTTCCGATCCCAAGACAGGGGCCTGCGGGAGCGTGGTGGACCTGTTTTCCGAGGCGCGTCTTAACCACCATACAAAACTGGTTTCTGGCGTTTGCGCTGAAGCCAGCGCAGCACGGCTCAAGGCTTTTTTTGCAGCCAGAAGATAGGCGATCTCATTTCCAGTTCAGGTAAAATGCAGGCATGACTTCTGCCGCTGCCATCACGCTCCCGTGAGCGATATCCCAACCCCTTTCGTTCATCTGCGCCTGCATACCGAATTTTCGGTCACGGATGGTATCGTTCGGATCGAGGATGCCATTGCGTGTGCTGCCAATGATGGCATGGTGGCACTTGCCATCACAGATCTTAACAACCTGTTCGGACTGATCCGTTTTTATACTGCCGCGCGCAACAAGGGGATCAAACCCATCGCAGGTTGCGACGTCTGGATTGCGCCGGAAGGGGAAAGACAGCCCGCATTTCGAGTGTTATTGCTGGCACGCAATCATTGCGGTTATCTGGCGCTGTGCCGATTGCTGACGAAAGCCTGGCGCTCGGGTCAGCAACGTGGCGTGGCGTACGTCCAGCGCCGGTGGCTGGAGCAGGAAGCTGATGGCTTGATCGTTCTTTCGGGCGCGGAACAGGGGGACGTGGGGCAGGCGCTGGCTGCACAGAATCTCAAGGAGGCGGAAGAACGGGCCAGGCGCTGGGTAACGGTATTTGGTGACGCCTACTACCTGGAACTGCAACGTACCGGAGCTTCCGGGCAGGAACACCTGGTGGAGTTGACCATTCACCTGGGTGCCGAGCTCGACATTCCAATGGTCGCAACGCACCCCATACAGTTTAGCCAGCCGGATGATTTCAAGGCCCACGAAGCCAGGGTCTGTATTGGTGGGGGCTATCTGCTGGCTGATGCGCGACGTCCCAAGAACTTTACCCGAGAGCAGTATTTTAAATCGCAGGAAGCAATGCGGGCCCTGTTTTCTGATGTGCCTGAAGCATTGCAAAACGCGCTGGAAATTGCCAAGCGTTGCAACCTGGAACTCAGTTTGGGAAAACCACGCCTGCCTGATTTCCCAACACCCCCGGGTGAGACCTTGGACGACTATATGGTGCGTTTGGCTGGCGAGGGGCTCACTGCAAAGCTGGAACGGCTGTATCCCGACCCGGTGTTGCGCGAACAGGAGCGACCCACCTATCAAGCGCGTCTGGAGTTTGAATGCAATACCATTATCCAGATGGGGTTTCCTGGATACTTTTTGATTGTGGCTGACTTCATCAACTGGGCCAAACACAATGATGTACCGGTAGGCCCTGGCCGGGGTTCCGGGGCGGGTTCACTGGTGGCTTATTGCCTGGGAATTACCGATCTTGATCCGCTTCGCTACGATCTGCTGTTTGAACGTTTTCTCAACCCGGAACGGGTGTCGATGCCCGATTTTGACGTCGATTTCTGTCAGGATGGCCGGGATCGCGTCATTGAGTATGTACGCCAAAAATATGGGACCGACGCTGTTTCTCAAATCGTCACCTTTGGCACCATGGCAGCTAAAGCAGTGATCCGTGACGTGGGTCGCGTGCTGGACCTGCCCTATAACTTTGTTGATCAACTGGCCAAGCTCATCCCGTTTGAGATTGGCATGACATTGGCCAAGGCACGTGAGCAAGAACCCCAGATCAACCAGCGCGCTGCGGCAGAAGAGGAAGTGTCCCAATTGCTGGTGCTGGCAGAAAAGCTTGAAGGCATCACGCGGAACGTGGGGATGCATGCGGGAGGCGTGCTGATCGCTCCCGGAAAGCTGACGGATTTTACGCCCCTGTACTGCCAGGAGGGCTCCGATGCGGTGGTCAGCCAATTTGACAAGGACGATGTGGAAAAAGTCGGCCTGGTCAAATTCGACTTTCTGGGTCTGCGCACACTGACCATTCTGGATTGGGCCGAGCGCCATATCCGGGCCATTCCTGATGATCCGCTGGCGGCCACCTTCAGGATTACCGATATTCCGCTGAATGATCCGGCCACCTATGCCATTTTTGGCTCAGGCAACACTACCGCGGTATTCCAGCAGGAATCGCGTACTGCCAAGGATCTCGAGAAACGCCTTAAACCTGACAGCTTCGAAGACATTATCGCACTCATGGCCCTGAACCGCCCCGGACCCC
This sequence comes from Betaproteobacteria bacterium, assembly GCA_028870615.1. Classification (GTDB taxonomy): domain Bacteria; phylum Pseudomonadota; class Gammaproteobacteria; order Burkholderiales; family Ferrovaceae; genus JAJZRV01. The sequence goes on along the minus strand of JAGWPH010000262.1, from coordinate 128 downwards.
TCCAGTCGGGGATGGTGGATGACTTCATCAATCGCAAACAAGGCCGCGCCAGAGCAGAGTTCTTTCACCAATCCCTCGAGCCCGTGTTGCGCCCCACTTATGGGGTCATCGTGTACCAGGAACAGGTG
>JAGWPH010000261.1 GCA_028870615.1 Betaproteobacteria bacterium | reverse complement strand
TGGCTTCGCGATTAGCACAGGAACTACAGACCCAAGTAGGCGCTGTAGTAGGTTATCAGGTGCGCTTCCATGACAAAGTTTCGGATCAGACTTTTATCAAGGTCATGACAGACGGCATTTTGCTGTCTGAAATCCATCACGATCCATTGTTGCAGCGTTATGACACGATCATCGTGGATGAGGCTCATGAACGTAGTCTCAATGTCGATTTCCTTCTGGGCTATCTCAAGCGAATCCTTCCGCAACGACCTGATCTTAAAGTGATCATCACATCCGCTACGCTCGAGTCTGACCGGGTCTCCAAGCACTTTAATGGTGCCCCGGTCATTGAAGTCTCTGGACGCACCCATCCGGTCGAAGTTCGTTGGCGCCCTATAGCTGCCAAGGAGATTGACGAGATCGACGATCAAGACGCGCGCACGGCCCTGCTCAATGCAGTGGACGAACTGGCGCAAGAATCCCGTGACGGGGACATTCTGGTCTTTCTGCCTGGAGAACGTGATATTCGAGATACTGCCGAAGCGCTGCGCAAACACCACCCACCACATACCGAAATTCTGCCGCTGTTTGCACGCCTCTCCTTTGCCGAACAGGATCGTGTGTTCAAGCCTTCTGGAGGACGCCGAATCGTGCTTTCCACCAACGTGGCCGAAACCTCCCTGACAGTGCCTGGCATTCGTTATGTGGTGGACACTGGACTGGCTCGGGTCAACCGTTACAGCCTGCGCAATAAAGTCACGCAACTGCAGGTGGAAAAGATTTCACAAGCATCGGCGCGCCAACGTGCCGGACGATGCGGCCGCGTTGCTTCCGGTATTTGTATCAGGCTATACGACGAAAAGGATTTTGACGCACGCTCCCTCCATACCACTCCAGAAATTCTACGCACCTCACTGGCTGCCGTGATTCTGAAAATGGAAGCTCTGGGCATGGGCTGCGTGGAAGAGTTCCCCTTTTTGGACCCGCCTTCTGCACGCGCCATCGAAGACGGTTATCAGTTGCTCAGCGAATTGGGGGCTTTCAATCAAAGTCGCACCTTGACGGAAATTGGCCGCGAGCTGGCAAAGTTGCCGATTGATCCCCGTATTGGCCGCATGTTGCTGGCTGCACGCCAACAAGCCTGTCTGAGCGAAGTGCTCATCATTGCTTCGGCTTTGTCAGTTCAAGATCCACGAGATCGTCCCGTGGAACACCGGCAGGCTGCTGATCAAAAACATGCCCGGTTCAACCACGAGCATTCAGAGTTTTTATCCTATCTCAGCCTGTGGCGTTTTTTTGAAGAAGCCCTGCAACATAAAAAATCCAATCGCAAACTGGCCGACCTGTGCCATGACCAATTCTTGTCGCTGCCACGCCTTCGAGAATGGCGAGACATCCACGGTCAACTCCACACATTGGTGGCTGAAATGGGCATGCGCCTCAACAGCGCCCCCGCCACCCATGAACAAATTCACCGCGCGCTGTTGACCGGGTTGCTGAGCCATATCGGCCAGCGCGACCCGGGAGACGATAATTACCTGGGGCCGCGCGGAGTACGTTTCTGGATCAATCCGGGATCCCGCCTGCTCAAAGGAAAGCCGCAATGGTTGATGGCAGCCGAGTTGACTGAAACGACGCGCCTCTATGCGCGTTGCATCGCGCGCATAGAGGCCGAGTGGATTGAACCGGTAGCAGGACACCTGTTACGCCGCAGTTATTACGATACCCATTGGGACCGCAAGGCAGCCCAGGCCAATGCTTACGAAAAAGTCACCCTGTACGGGTTGACGATCGTAGCCAGACGGCAGGTACGCTATGGCCCCATCGACCCTGTGGAAGCGCGCCGTCTGTTCATACGGCACGCACTGGTCCTTGGCGAGTTTGAAACACGCGCACCATTCTTCGAGCACAACCGACGCCTGATTGAGGATATCGAAGCGCTGGAGCACAAAGGCCGGCGTCAGGACGTGCTGGTCGATGAAGATAATCTGGCACGGTTTTATGATGCCCTATTGCCGGCAATGGTCTGGAGTGGAGAACGATTTGAAAAATGGCGCCGGGAGGCGGAGCGCGAACAACCGCGCCTGCTGTTTCTGGAGCGCGCCCAAGTCATGCGTCATGATGCGCAGCATATTACCGAGGCGCTCTTTCCCGGCACCATCCTGCTGGGTGGCATTGAGCACCCGTTGTCCTATCGCTTTGAACCCGGACATATCCTGGACGGCGTCACCGTCTCCATTCCATTGGTCATGCTTGGCAATGTCCAGCCTGAACGCCTGGAATGGCTGGTTCCCGGCTTGATTCGCGACAAGATTACAGCATTGCTGAAGAAATTGCCGCAGCGAATCCGGCGCGATCTGGTTCCCTTGCCGCCCTTTATAACGGCATTTCTGGAGTGCCATACCGCGCAATCCGGATCGTTGACGCGCTGCCTGACAGAATTCATCCGGGGCCGAACTGGCATCACACTTGAGGATGGGGAATGGAGTCCAGTCTCCGAGCACTTGCAGATGAATCTGCGCATTCTGGATAACGCAGGGCATGAAATCAGCAGTGGCCGCAACCTCAAAGCCCTGCAGGATCAATGGAGTGCCGAAGTACGCACAGCCCTGGACGAAACATCTGATGGACGCTTGACCAGGAGTGGGCTGATCCACTGGGATATCGGCGACTTGCCGATATCGCTTACGCTGGAACAACGCGGTTTAAAGGTCCCGGTATACCCTGCCGTGGTGGATGATGCGGACAGTGTGTCGGTGCAGCTGGTAGAAAATGAAACCAAGGCCAACCATTTGACCTATCAGGGGATCCTGCGCCTCTGTCTGCTGGAGCTGCGTTCTCTGGTCAAGGCTGGAGGACGTTCAATCAGTGGCCTGACTGCCATGGCGCTGCAATACGCCCTGCTTCCGGGAGCAACCGACCCCACCCTGCCACCTTCCGAGGCACTCAAGAGCGAGATCGTTGAACGCGCCCTGCTTGAGCTGCTTCCTGAATCAAGTGGGCTGGTCCGCACCCAGGCAGCCTATGAAGCCCTGCGTGAGCAAGTGCGCGTTCAGTGGATGGCAAAAATCAATGAAACCGTCCAATTGGCTCTCCCTGTTTTAAAAACTTATCAGGAAGTCCGCATTGCCCTGGACAAGATTGCTCACTCCCATCAGGAAGTTGAAGGCGCAGAGATCAGACTGCATCTGGATCAACTCTTGTGCCGGGGCGTGCTGCGCAATACGCCACTTGCACATCTGAAACATTTTCCCCGCTATTTGAAAGCCATTTTGGTTCGCTTACAAAAACTCCCCGAGGACCGCATAGGCGATGCTGAAAAAAACCGTCAGCTGTCAGAACTGCAACGGGCCTGGTCACTGCGTCTCACTTCCCATGGCCCCTCTGCAGAACTGGACGACTTTCGCTGGATGCTGGAGGAATTGCGTGTATCGCTGTTTGCCCAGGCACTCAAAACGCCTTATCCCGTCTCTGTAAAACGCTTACAGAAGCACTGGGGAACATTGATGCGTGGTGGGCCATCATCCAAAGACAAGTTATAATGCGGGACCTTGCGCAAGGAGCCTTTCCATGAAACTGTTTTATCCTGTCCTGATTGTTACAGCTTTTATGGCACCAGCCTTTCAGTCCCAAGCAGACACCACCCCAAATCGAGCACAAACCATGACCTTGAACGGAATGACAATCATCGATAATCGCATCGGAAACGGCGCCATTGCCAAGAATGGCAACACCGTTGTAGTGCATTACACCGGATGGTTATATGACCCCACCGCACCCGAAAGCAAGGGACAGAAATTTGACAGTTCAGTTGATCGCGGAGAACCTTTTTCCTTCATGCTAGGTGCCGGGCGCGTCATTCGCGGTTGGGATGAAGGTGTGGCAGGGATGAAGGTGGGCTCAAAGCGCACCCTGGTCATTCCTCCGGAATTGGGCTACGGAAATCGCGGTGCCGGCCGAGTCATTCCGCCCAACGCAACGTTGATCTTTGACGTGGAACTATTGGACGTGCACTGATCCGTATAACACCACATGGACCCGGTAAGGTCCATGTGCACCAATCACAATCGTCTGTTCGA
>JAGWPH010000029.1 GCA_028870615.1 Betaproteobacteria bacterium | reverse complement strand
TTCAATACTTATCTGGCGTGGCGTACCGGCAATGCACCTACCTCGGCACCCGACCGTCACCCGACGGCATGGGTGCAATTGATTCAGGCGTTCTGAACATGAATCGGATCTATCGGTCAACCTGGAATGAAGCCCACGGTAATTAGCAAGACTAACCCTGATCTGCCAAGGCGGCGCCACTTTGGAAGCAAAGAAGGGGAAAAAGAAAGTGCACGGACAATCCAAAAGACAAAACCGGACTGCCCGTGCGAGGGGGCCTGTTGCGATCACCAGAAACACGACGGTGATCAAGAATCAGGTCGCTACTCTATACCCCTTCTTCACGAAGTATCTTGATCTATCTCAATTAAATTGCAGATAGTGGGTATCATGGCTCCTGATAAACTGGGCCTCGAATTTCAGTCACCCACAGCACCCATGAAAACACATCACGACCACCCGGGGATGGAGAAACACACTCCAATGATGCAGCAATACCTCGCCCTCAAGGCGGAGCATCCGGATCGGCTACTGTTCTATCGCATGGGGGATTTCTACGAGCTATTCTATGACGACGCCGAAAAAGCTGCGAGGCTGCTGGACATCACCCTGACCCGTCGCGGCACTTCTGCCGGACAGCCCATTCCCATGGCGGGGGTCCCCTATCACGCCGTGGAGCAATATCTGGCACGGCTGGTGCGCCTGGGGGAGTCCGTGGCCATTTGCGAACAGGTCGGCGACCCGGCCACGGCCAAGGGGCCTGTGGAACGCCAGGTGGTACGCATCATCACTCCCGGTACGCTGACCGATGCGGCGCTTCTGGATGAAAGCCGTGACACCCTGCTCGCTGCCGTTGCCCCAGCCGGGGATACGGTGGGGCTGGCCACCCTCAATCTGAGTAGCGGTCAGTTGATCCTGTCCGAATACCCGCTTTGCGATCTCGGTGCTGAACTGGAACGCATTGACGCCGCCGAGATTCTGGTGCCGGAATCCTTTGTTTTGACACCGGGGCAGGCGCGTCTGCCGCTGCAACGGCTGGCACCCTGGCACTTTGACCTGGAGCGCGCACAGCGCACCCTGTGTGAGCAATTCAAGGTACATGACCTGGCGGGGTTTGGCTGTGCCGACCTGCCCGCCGGGATCATCGCCGCAGGTGCCTTGTTGGGATATGCCAGCCACACTCAACGCAGCACCTTACCGCACATCCGGGGCATTCAAGTGGCACGGCACGGCGACTGGGTTCGCATGGACAGTGCCACCCGACGCAACCTGGAAATCACGGAAACCTTGCGCGGCGAACGCACCCCAACATTGCTCTCTGTGTTGGACACTTGCATCAACCCGATGGGCCGACGCCTGCTATACCGCTGGCTGCATCATCCCTTACGTCAACGCGCGATTCTACAGGCACGCCACGCGGCCATCAGCGCCCTGATCGGTGAAGGCGCGGCAACCCTTGCGCTACAGTTACGCACCCTCCTCAAACGCAGCAGCGACGTCGAACGTATCTGCGGTCGTCTGGCGCTCCAATCTGCCCGTCCACGGGATCTTTTAGCACTACGCGACACCCTGGCCCTGCTCCCCGAGTGTGTCGCGTTGTTATCCGGCGCACCGTCCGAACGTTTGGGTGCCCTGTGCACAACCTTCCAAAATACGCCCTCCGAAGTGTTGGCCCTGCTTGAGCAGGCGATTGCCCCTGAACCTGCTGCACACATTCGTGATGGCGGAGTCATCGCGCCCAACTTCGATTCTGAACTCGATGAACTGCGGGGTATCCAGGATCACTGTGGTGATTTTCTGCTGGACCTGGAGGGACGCGAACGGGCACGCACCGGAATTGCCAACCTCAAAGTGGAATACAACCGGGTCCATGGGTTCTATATCGAAGTGAGTCACGCGCAAGTCGGTCGTATTCCAGACGATTATCGCCGCCGCCAAACACTCAAAAATGCTGAACGCTACATCACCCCGGAGCTCAAGACCTTTGAAGAAAAAGCCCTATCCGCCAACGAGCGCGCACTGGCACGCGAAAAGTTTTTGTACGGGCAACTGCTCGGGGTCCTGTTGCTGCACCTTCCCTCGCTGCAAGCCATGGCGTCCGCAGCCGCCGAGCTGGATACCCTGGCCTGCCTCGCCGAACGCGCTGTGGCGCTTGATCTCGTCGCACCGGATTTCTGCGAAGAAGCACGCATCACCATCACTGGAGGGCGCCATCTGGTGGTGGAACAACAGGTGGATCGCTTTATCCCCAACGACACCGACTTGCATCCTGAGCGACGCATGCTGCTCATCACCGGTCCCAATATGGGCGGCAAATCCACCTACATGCGTCAGACAGCACTGATCGTACTGCTGGCCTACGCAGGTTGCTTTGTGCCGGCAAAATCCGCCGTACTGGGACCCGTTGACCAGATCTTTACACGCATCGGTGCGGGTGATGACCTTGCTTCGGGTCGCTCCACGTTTCTGGTGGAAATGTCAGAAGCGGCACACATTCTCAACACAGCCACAGAACGGAGCCTGGTGTTGGTGGATGAAATCGGGCGCGGAACCTCCACCTTCGATGGCCTCGCGCTAGCCTATGCGATCGCTCATTACCTGATCGAAAAAAACCGCAGTTATACCCTGTTCGCCACGCATTATTTTGAGCTGACCCAGCTTGCGCTGGAAACCCGAGGGGTTGTGAATGTCCACCTGGACGCAGTGGAGCATCAGGACCGCATCGTTTTTCTGCATGCCCTTGAAGAAGGCCCGGCCAGTCAGAGTTACGGTTTGCAAGTGGCTGCGCTGGCGGGAGTTCCGGGCAGTGTGATTCGCCAGGCCCGACAATACCTGACCCATCTGGAAGAAACCGCCGCAGCGCAACGTCCGCAAGGCGACCTGTTTGTGGCACCCTTTGGGACAGTGCTGCGGGAAACCCTACAGGCAGAGGATGTAACGCCTCATCCCACGCTCACAGCCCTGCGCAATCTCGACCCGGACACCTTGACGGCGCGCGACGCCTTGCAATTGCTGTATGACCTGGTGCGCTCAGCGCGCCAGGATTGACCTCAGTGATGATGGCCGTGTTCTCCATGAACATGGCCGTGATGCAATTCCTCCTGGGTTGCCGGTCGCACTCCTAACACAGTGCAGGCAAACACCAATGTCTTGCCCACCAGGGGGTGATTGCCATCGACGACCACTTTGTCATCGGTGATATCTGTCACGGTGTAGAGTATTGTTTCGTCATGCTCTGCCCCTTCAGGTTGCCCTTCAAATTGCATTCCCAGCTTGACCTGGGGGGGGAACAGATTGCGTGGCTCAACCCGCATCAGTGATTCGTCGTACTCGCCAAACGCATCTTCAGGGTCCATAGTGACCGTACAGGTAAACCCATCAGTCTGACCTTCCAGGGTTTCTTCCACCAGCGGAAAGATGCCATCATAGCCACCATGCAGGTAGCTGACCGCTGGATCGCTGGCCTCCAGCAATTTGCCCTCGTCATCCGACAAGGTATAACTCAGGGTGACCACCGAATCTTTTGCAATAACCATTTCTACTCAATCTCCTTCACCAGTTTCAACACTTCGACCACGTGGTCACGGCTGTTCTGCACCGGTACAACATAGCGTACGACACCTTCACGGTCGATGACATAAGTCACACGATCCACGCAGGTACGCACCTGCCCACCCATATCTTTTTCGTGCAATACCCCATAACGTCGGCAGACATCTCCCTCCACATCCGAGAGAAGACGCGAATTGAGCCCGTTTGCTTCACAAAAATCGGCATGACACAGAATGTCGTCCTGCGACACCCCCAGCACCACAGCCCCGTGGAGCATGAAATCATCTTCGCGGTCGCTGAAATTAATGGCTTCCCGTGTGCATTGCGGCATGCTGTCGCCCGGATAAAAAAACAACACGACCTTATTTTTGCCTTTGAACTTGGACAGGCTAACCATCTCCATTCCGGAGTCGGGCAATTCAAAACCAGGCGCCTTCTGTCCAACTTTCAACATAAAGTCTCTCCTACACCATGGAACTGATTCTATCGCATCCCCATAGATTGTGTTGGAGCTCCCTGACACGTAATTTGTCACAACTGGATTACAATCCGCGTTTGATCCTGAGAACTCCATGAAGACTTCGTTGCTGGGCCAGTTGAGCCCAAAAACATTCCTATCCCGCCACTGGCACAAAAAACCACTCCGGGTATGTCAGGCCATCCCTGATTTTCTGGGCTTTTTGACACCCGGAGAAATCAAGAAACTGGCTATCCATCCCGAGGTGCAAGCCCGGCTCATCATCCGCGAAGGGCGACGCTGGACCGTGCGACACGGCCCGTTTCGCCCTATCGATTTCAAGAGCCTGCCCGAGCGCAACTGGACGGTGCTGGTGCAGGAGCTCAATTTCTGGCTACCCGAAGCCGCCCGGCTTCTCGACACCTTCAACTTTATACCGCACGCCCGTCTGGATGACCTGATGGTGAGTTATGCCGTCCCCGGAGGGGGGGTAGGGCCGCATTTCGATTCTTATGACGTGTTCCTGTTACAAGGCTTCGGCATCCGTCGCTGGGCCATCGCAGAAACCAATGACCTGGAACTGATTCCAGGCTGCGATCTTAAAATCCTCCGGCGTTTTAAACCCCAATCCTGTTGGGACCTGGAAGCCGGAGACATGCTCTACCTGCCACCGCAATGTGCGCACGACGGTGTTGCTGTCACTGAATGTTTCACCTATTCCATCGGATTTCGTGCACCCTCGCATCAGGAATGGGTAAATGCCTTTCTCGATCATTTGCGCGACAACCTGACCGTAGCGGGGCGCTACGCCGACCCTGATCTCGCACTTCAGGCCCATCCCGGCGAACTGCCCGAGGCACTGTTGCGGCAGGTCGGCCAGATTTTGCAATCCATTCGATGGAACGAGCAGGACATTCTTTCCTGCGTTGGGCGATACCTGACCGAGCCCAAACCCCATGTCTTTTTCAATCCGCCCGTAGCGCCCCTGACGCGTGCGCATTTCATCAGGCAGGCCGAACATCAAGGGGTGCGCCTGAACCCGCGCAGCGGCATGCTGCTTCGAGGCAACCGACTGTTCCTCAACGGCGAGGAACACCGTTTTCAAGGAAAGGGGCGGCGCACGTTGGTTGCCTTGGCTGATCATCATCATCTTCCCCCGGGCCCGCTACCCCAAGCCGTCGCCGCCCTGCTTTATGACGCCTATCTTGCGGGCTGGCTTGCGTAACAAAAACTACTTGCTGCAATGCGATGATGTGGTGTAACCTCTCCGAATCTGGATGGCCCACCGGTGGCTGACCAGGTGTGTCCTTAACTTTCTATCGATAGGAATGCATAATGAAACTGAATCTTCTAATCGCTGCTCTGTTTGCTGTTGCTGTTGCTGCCTGCAGCAAGCCTGAAGCCCCGAAGCCCGAAGCCCCCAAAGCTGACGCTCCGGCCGCCGCCCCGGCTGCTCCTGCTGCTGCTCCTGCTGCTCCCGCTGCTCCTGCAGCACCTGCTGCTCCCGCCGACAAGAAGTAATTCGGCGCGACATTCAGTTGCAAGGCAAAAGCCGACCTCGCAGTCGGCTTTTTTACCGGCTGAAGGGAAGCTGCTGGACAGGGATCTGACGCCTAGGCTACATCCATCCAGCCCAGCCCCAGGTCCTGATCCGCTACCACCACTGTTTCGGGGTCGCATCCCAGCACCCGAGCCAGCGCTGCTTGCGCCAGCTGGGGCGTGTTGTTCTTTTTGCTGATGTGCGCTGCCACCACGCATTGCAATCGGGAATGGTCCAGGCACGCAAGCAATGCCGCAGCCTCGTCGTTGCTGAGATGGCCAAACCGCCCACTCACCCGTTCCTTGAGGTGCTGCGGATAGGGCCCATTCTTTAACAGATGGGGATCGTAGTTGGTTTCCAGGAATAGTGCATCGCAGGTTTTCAGCATGGCCTCGATATGCGGCGTGGCACATCCCACATCGGTTAGCACCCCCAACCGCCGCTGGCCGTCCCCCACGACAAACTGGAGCGGTTCACGCGCGTCATGCGGCACGGCAAAGGGTTCGATAGCCAATGCATCCAGAGCAAAAGGCATATCACTGGCAATTGCATGGAGCTGCTGTTCTTCCAGCTGATCCCGCAACGCACTGAGCGTGCCGAAACTGGCGTAGACCGGCACAGCATATCGTCGTGCCAAACGGGCCACGCCCGCAATGTGGTCGCTATGTTCGTGAGTGACGAGCAACGCCGAGAGTCGATGCGGCAGGACTCCAAGCCGATCCAGCCGGAACTCCGTCTCGGCCAGCGAGAACCCGCAGTCCAGCAATACGCAGGTTTCTTCGCATTGAATCAGCAGCCCGTTCCCTTCACTCCCGCTACCCAGTGATGCGAAGCGGATCACGCGTCAATGCAACTGTTCATAAAGCAGGTTAAGCATCCGGTTGGCCGTATCCGAATCGATCTTGTTCTCACCCTTATCCCGTACGTCCACCTTTGATCCTTTGCCGCTGATGGAGGTGATCGTAATCCGGTAAGTCTGGGTATCCTTGGTTTTGTCCTCGGATTTCCAGAACTGCAGGCTGGAAAAAAAGCTTTCTTTCTTTTTAGCTTTCACAGGGGCGTCGGTATCGGTGTAACGCACAAAATAAACCCCGGCAGCACGATCCCTGTCCTCCACCGTAAATCCGCTCCGGTCCAACGCCAGCCCGACGCGGCGCCAGGCCCGATCAAACGGTTCGTTGAGGGAGAGTATGGTGTCGCCATCCGGCTGCTTGGTCAGGGTAGCCAGCGCGTTGGCTCGGGCGGTAGGCGCGTCAGCCAGTAGCGCCGAGGCCTGTTCGGAAGTGGTTCCAAAACGCATTGCCAGCTTCTTGAGATACTCGTTTTCCAGCTCGGGATCTTCATTTCGTGACTGCCAGCTTGTCCCGGTATAGTCTTTGCTCACCATCTCCTCCATACCCCTGTGGGTAATGAAGATTTCAGTGGTCCCGGCCACGCTCCCCCGTTCAATCCGGGTACGGTATTTGTCTCGGAGCGGACTTGAAAACAGATTGTCGACGACGGTGCTCAGGATACGCTTGACGAAATCCTGCGGGACGTTCGTGCGATTCGCTGTCCATTCGGTTTCCATGATACCAATCTGGGGATCATCCACCTTGAGCGTAAAACCGTTGCTGGTCCAGAAGTCCTTGAGTACAGGCCAGACCTGCTCCGGTGTGGCTTTGACCACCAGCCAGCGCTGTGCACCATCATGTTCGATGAGTACCCCATTTCCCAGTCCGGGCAAGACTCCCCCGGCACCGGCTACAACCGTGGTGGTGCCCTGTTCTTTGGAATACTGCGAATAGGTCGTGCCCTTGCTCTTGTCGCGCTCGGGAATGGCAAAACGTTCATCCGCCTGAACCGGCGTCAGGTCGGGTGGCACATCGAGGGGAGGCCCTGTATCGGCCTGGGCCTTGTAATCGACTTTTTTGGACTGAAACAGGTTGGTCGAGGTCGTGCAGCCCGCCAACAATGCCATGATCATCAATCCCAGACAGCAATCTCTGGTCAACCTGTTATTAGTGCTCATCCCGTTCCTCGTAGGGTTATGCAATGCCCGCCTGGCGCAAAGCGCCGCGGACTGTTTCATGATGCTGGGGCGACAGCGGTGTGAGCGGTAACCGCAACTTGGGCCCTATCCGACCCATTTCAGCCAGGGCCCATTTCACCGGAATGGGGTTGGCTTCGACAAAAAGATCGCGATGCAATCCCAGCAGTTTGTCATTGATGGCACGCGTGGCCCGCACATCCCCTGCCAGGGCCGCCTTGCACAACGCAGCCATGGCCGCAGGTGCCACATTGGCGGTTACGGAAATGACCCCGCGCCCCCCCAGCAGCATGAAAGCTGCGGCGCTGCCATCATCTCCGGTATAGCAGGCAAAACCTGGCGGCGCGCGGTGGAACAGGTCGGTGGCGCGATACAGGTCGGCCGTGGCGTCTTTGATGCCGACGATATTAGGAATGGCAGCAAGGCGCAAGGCAGTGTCGTTAGAGAGGTCCGCAACGGTACGGCCCGGCACATTGTAAAGAATCATCGGCAAATCCACTGCTTCGGCGATCGTCTTGAAATGTTGGTATAGCCCTTCCTGGGTGGGTTTGTTGTAGTAGGGTACGACCGACAGACTGTAATTTGCACCCACACTCCGGGCAAACCGGGCCAACTCAATGGCTTCTGCCGTGGAATTGGCGCCAGTCCCGGCGATAACCGGGACTCGCCCGGCACAATAGTCCACCGCGGCCTTGATCAACGCCTCGTGTTCTTCCACATTGACCGTGGGGGACTCGCCCGTGGTACCTACAACAGCAATTGCAGCCGTATTCGAAGCCACATGCCAATCAATCAACGCCTTAAGGCGCGGATAATCCAGGTCCCCATTTTCCAGCATGGGGGTAACGATCGCGACCAGACTGCCTTGCAACATGCCCGATGCCCTACACATTAAAGGGCTAATTCTACTACATTTTTTTGCAAACCCCGCGCAACGGACGGACTCCGATCAGGGATAATGGGGAATGAACATTTTATTGACTGGGCCTCAGGGCCAAGTGGGGTCCGCGCTGCGACCGCTGCTGGAAACGCTGGGTAACCTGACCGTGCTGGGGCATGACACGCTTGATCTCGCAGATGCCGACGCCATCCGTGCCGCTGTACAGCAACACCGTCCACAGCTCATCATCAATGCGGCTGCCTATACCGCAGTGGATCGCGCAGAAACAGAGCCCGAGCTCGCTCGGGCTGTCAATGGCATCGCGCCAGGAATTCTGGCCGAAGAAGCCGGGCGTCTCGATGCAGCCCTGATCCACTACTCCACCGACTATGTATTCGATGGCACCCATTCCGAACCTTACGTCGAAACCGATCCTGCACACCCACTTGGGGTCTATGGCCAAAGCAAATGGCTGGGAGAGCGGACCGTTTTGACCAGCGGCACGCCGGCATTGGTCTTCAGAACCAGCTGGGTCTATAGCCTGTACGGTGTCAATTTTTTGCGAACCATGTTGCGCCTGGGGCAAGAACGCGACACACTCAACGTGGTAAACGACCAATGGGGTGCGCCCACGTGGGCGCAGTCCATTGCCGAAACCACGGTAGCGTTTCTGCAGCGGGCTCGCGGTAACGAACTCATTTCCCTCATCCGCCGACACCAGGGGGTGTACCACATGACCAATAGTGGGGCGACAACCTGGTACGCCTTTGCCCAGGCCATATTTGCCCTACGCCCTGAATGTCGCGCACAGCTCATCCCCATTCCTGCCAGTGAATACCCCAGCTCGGTGCGCCGACCCGCCAACAGCCGACTCAACAACCGCAAGCTCGCCGAACAGTTGCATCTCACCCTGCCACCCTGGCAGGAGGCCCTGAAACAATGCTTGAGTGCGCTTCCCCCCAACGACCGGTAAGCTGGCGCCTATGAATATCATCACGACCACCATTCCCGACCTCCTGATCATCGAGCCACGCGTTTTTGGCGATGACCGCGGATTTTTTTTCGAGAGCTATAACGAGCGCCGGTTTGGGGAGGCCACTGGGGTATCGGCACGCTTCGTGCAGGATAATCACTCGCGTTCCATGCGCGGCGTGCTGCGCGGACTGCATTACCAAATCGGGCAACCTCAAGGCAAACTGGTCCGGGTTGTGGCAGGCCAGGTTTTTGATGTCGCCGTAGATCTGCGCCGCAGCGCAACCACGTTCGGCCAGGTGGTCGCTGTCGCCTTATCGGCGGAGAACAAACGCATGCTGTGGATTCCCCCTGGCTTCGCTCATGGGTTCTTGACCTTGTCCGAGCATGCCGAATTTTTGTACAAGACCACAGACTACTGGGCTGCGAGTGAAGAGCGCAGCATCCTGTGGAATGATCCAACACTCGCCATCGATTGGCCGCTGAAGGCCCTGGGAGGACTGTCCCCCATTCTGTCCCCCAAAGATGCGGCCGGCGTGCCCTTTTTGTCAGCCGAGGTGTATCCCTGAGAACGCGCTGGATCGCCGGGCGTTATACCCTGCTGGACAGTGCGCCCGATGGCGACTCGATCCATTTCATACCGGATGAAACAACCACCCGGCCCCTGCAGGAGCCGGGCTTGAAGAGGCACCCCGACGGAGGGATTACCTTGCGTCTCGACGGTATCGACGCCCTAGAAACTCATTATCTTGCCACCGGGGGTCTGGGCGTCCTGCGCCAGCCCACCCCCTGGCCAGAACGCGCCGCCGATGCCCTGCTCACCTTTCTGGGATTCGAAAAAATCCGACGCCACAGTGATGAACGCATCATCGCCTCCCAGCCGCCCGCTACCAGGGGCGCCATCGCTTTGCGCCGCATTGACAAATACGGGCGCGCGGTCGTCTTTGCGTTTCGGGGCCAGTTTCGATTGACACATTCTCCCCGTCTTGAATTGTCCGCCAAAGTGATCCGCAGCAGCGCCAACTGGCACCAATTGCGCTACGGACACGCCTATCCCATTTTCTACCAGGACATGGCTCCTGCGCTCATGGAAGTCTGCAGCGCGGCAGCTCGCGCTGCACAAGCAGAAGGGCTGGGCTTTTGGCCGCATGATCGGACCCACGGCGGTTTCACCCTGACCTCCCTCGATGCGCTAAAGCAGGAGGCCCTGTTATTGCCCAAGCTCTTCCGACGTCTTGTGGACCATGTGGGTGGTAATGGCGGACATCTGTCGCTTGCCACCTTTGGCGCGCTGCTGGAAACCAAAGTGGGCATCGTCCGGTTATGGCGTCAGCACTGCAGCGTGGCCTTTGCCGACCTGGTGGAAATCAATGGGCCCACCCTGCGCCTGATGGTGGCACCCGACGAGATCGCTTTTTCGGAAGATTGAAACAGTAGCGCGGGTCAGCGCAGAAACAGCCATACCGATAAGCCCGAACCCAGCATGACCACATAGATCTTGAGCCAGTGATCGGGAATGCGCTGAATCATCCAGACCCCCAAAAAGGAGCCTCCCAGTGCGCCGACTGCCAGGGCAATAACCACTGGCCACACCACGCGCGCAGCAAGGGCAAAGATCACGAATGAAGCTGATGTGATGACCACCACCAGCACATTTTTTGTGGCGATGGCGGCGCGTGGCGGTTGCCCACTCACTGTAAGTGCCGCCAGCATCAAGAAACCGATTCCCGCCGCAAAATAGCCGCCGTAAATGGCAATCAGAAATTGGGCCAGCACAAGTCGACGTTGCGCACCACGGCTGGGCCCGGAATCTTCCGTTCCCGTCGCCATCACAGGCGAAGGCCGGGCGAGACTGCCCCAGGCAAAGATGGCCGTGGCAAACAGTACCAACCAGGGGACCAATCTGGAAAAAAATGACGAGGGCGTCACCACCAACAACAATGACCCCAGGCATCCCCCCACCAGACTGACAACGAGCAGGATCTTGAGGGAGATTTGCCCCAGTCCCATCGCCAGGGGTCGGCTGACATGGGCCGAGCTGATCTGATTGGGAAACAGGCCCATGGCCGAAGTCATGCTGGCCGTGACGGGGTCGATACCCAACAACAATAACACCGGAAAAATAATGAAAGTCCCGCCGCCCGCCATGAAATTCTGTGCACCGGTATACACTCCCATCACGAGGACCCATGCCAGCATGTCCCAAGGAATGGTCACCTTTGAAGCCCCGCAATCCAGTCACACACCGCTGCCAGCGATCGAAATTCATCCACGGCGCGGACTGGACAGGACAGCCCATGGTTCAGCGCCATTCTGGCCAGCGCCGTGCCGGGCCCCAGTTCCAGCAACACCTCTGGTTGGTACTCGGCGATCGTGTCAAGGCACGCTTCCCAGGCAATAGGGGTCGAGACCTGCTCAGCCAGCGCTTCGAGCGCCTCACCGCGCTCGCGCAGCACAACGGCACGACTCCCCGAAAGAATCGGGAATTGTGGTGCAACATGGCCCTGCGCCTGCAACAGTGCGTGCCAAGGTTGCCACACCGACTGCAAAAGCGGCGTATGGGCCGGGACCTGAACGGCAAGCATTGTCATATGCGCCCCGCTGCAGGATCTGAGGCGCACCGCCAGAGTCTCCAGATCAGCACGCAGCCCACCGACGATGGCTTGCTGTTGGCCCACCCGGATGGCTACATACGCGGCAAGGCCCGACAGAGACTGCGTCAACGTTGCAGCCTCACATCCGCTCACGGCCATCATTCCCGCCGACACGCCCAGATGCGCCGTGGCCGCGCTCATCAGCCGGGCACGTGCGCCTGCGAGGTAGGCTCCCCGAGCCTCGGGCCACAATCCGGCAACGCTATATGCGGCAGTCTCTCCTGCCGAGTACCCAGCCAACAGCACGGGTTGAGGCAAGTGTGGGGCAAGCTGCGTCCAGCGGACCCACTGCAAGCCCCAAATCAATACCTGGGCTACGACGTTTTCGTGGAGTGCCTGTTCGTCAAGCGCCGTGAGCGTGGTACCTGCCTGTGCGAGTTCGGCATCCAGTGCATGACGTAAGGCTGGTGAGGCATGCGCCAGAATCTCGTCGCGATGGGCCAGGGTTTGCAAGCCTTGGCCGCTGAACAGAAGGATTAATCGCATGAAAATGAAAAGGGGACCTCACATTTTCCAACCCCTTTTTCCAATCCAATCAACAGCAGCAAAACCGCTAAAAGATCAGCGCTCCCTCCCGGGCTGAGGCGTCGGGCCACCATCCGTTGATGAATAGCCAACGCCTGGGTTTTCCAGTCCTCCTGCAAGACCCCGCCGCGCGCGAGGAAGGCTGACGCTTGCGCCTGTGCAAACTGTAATCCCGCAAGTCCCCCGCGCCAGACCAGATTGGAATCGTCGAGCTCGGCCATGATCGCAAAGAATGCGGCGAGTGCTGCACGGCTTGGGGTCCCTGTGTCCCGAAGCGCTTGACGGTAGGCCGGCAACCCTTGCCCTACCAAGGCAGGGAAGCCTTGCGCAGCCTGCCAGCGCGCACCGCGAATACCGTACTGCCGCGCGGCCCAGCGTCCGTGACTGGCTTCCCCCGGCACCGTAGCAGCAACCTGTAGAATCGCATCTCCCCAGCGTGCACTTACGGCGTGACATAGGCCCTCGGCACTCGCGCCGGGGCAAGCGCCTCCTGCAGCAGCAATCAAGCCCAGATTGAAAATCGCGCCACGATGGGTGTTAACCCCTCCGGTGGCACGCAGCATCCGTGCCTCGGCAACCCTCCCGAACGCCTGGAGTGTGGCAAAGGAGGACTGCGCCGCACCTGCCCTGGCGACGTGCACAAAATATCGGCGCAAGGCAAACAGGCTTCTGAAAAAAGTGGCAGGTGTCATGTCCGTGTGAGCACCATTATCCAGGGGGCTCACCAGCCCCGGTTTGGGATAAAGCACCAATTCCTGATGCAGGGCGCGCACAGCCGCAACAGCGATGGAAAGGGAAGTTGGGGGCAGCACAACTTCCCGCTTCAGTGCCACCGCCCGATCCGACTTGGCGATGAGCCAGCCCGGGTGACGCCGTGCCTCACCCAGTTCACGCCAAGCCACTGCCCACTCCCCCATGCGCATTTCGCCATCAATGCGTGGCGTGGGATAGCGTGTCTGGAGCGCTTCGAGTTCAATCAGCAAGGGGTCAATGGCCGCTTCGCGTCCGATTTCCAAAAGCACGTCAAGGTCGCTGTCCGGATTGAGGCAAGGCTCCGGTGCAAAATATTGCAGGGCGAGCGACCCATAGACACGAATGTCGGTGGCATAGCGCGCGCCAATAGCGCGCAAGCACCGCAACGTGGGCTGCCAACTCTGCGGTGCATACGCCTGTACTGCCTCCAGTGAAAGTGGCGGCATGACACGCAGGACACTCTCCGGAGCGACCGTCACACCCACCCGCTGACGCGGGCCCATCACGGGCCGGGTCACACCTAGACGGATCTCGCGATGAGAGGGACTGCGTGCTACTACCAGCGGGCGCCCGCTGGTGATCCAATCCTGTAGAAATAAGCGATCCGGTGCACTGATGCCTGCGTCTTCCAGCACCACGCCCGGTTTCAACCAAACCCAGTGGTGACGTCGTGGCGCCAGACTGTCAGTGCGCATGAAACACCTGCTGGGCCACGATGGCCGCGAGCATGCGGCCACCACGTTCTGCCCCCAGGCGCGCCCGCTCATCTTCAGGATTTCCTTGCAACAATACGAGCAGCTGCTCCGACCAATCTTCTGCTTCGGTCCAGAGCGCGTGAATGCCCCCCATGCGCCAGTAGTTTTCGGCTCCGGGAGCAAACACCGGGGAGATCTGGGCGAGTTCTGTGAGCCGTTCAAAAGGAATCCGGGTGATGCGCGCCATGGCACGCAGATCCATGACACGCACTTCGGCGCCGGGCAACGCCACAATGCAATCCGCGAGCAAGCCAAAGGCCAGAAAGCCCCCCGACACGGCTTCGCCATCAATAAGTGTCACCAGTCGATGACCCTGTTGGCGGGCCAGATTCACGCAGCGCGCAAGATGGGCAAAATAGCCATGCAATCCCAACAATTCCTCGCGACGCGACAGCGCCTGTCCCTGGGTATCGGCAATAAATACAATCGGACGCGGATCTGAGCCATCCGCGGCAATCGCCTTCAGAACCGCATCAGACAACGTGAGGGCAATGCGCGTATCGATCGCCGCATGGTCTGTCGTCCCGATGACGTGAACCCGACCCTGCTTCGTCTCGCCCCACCCGCGCAATACCAGCCCTTCCTGGGCAATGGCATGGCCCATGGGGAACAGGCGGTCCAATAAGGTCTGCTTGCTGGACCTCATGATTCCAGCGCCTCCAGACGCCGATTGAACTGTTCCGGTGACATCAAGGACACCTGGTCACCCAAGCCCATGCGACTCCATAGCACCTGGCCATCGCGAATCTCCGCATCGAGCTCCGCCCGCGCGCCGAGCTGTTGCTGGGCTGCCTGGAGCGTTTGCAAAGAAGAAGTTGTTGGGTTCAGGCCTCGTTTTTTTAAAAAAAGAGATCTGGCCCCAACCATTTCCCCTGCTGCCGCGCGGAATGCCGCGATGTCGTCGTCCACCAGCAATGTTGCTTCACCCAGGGTGCGGCGGATTTTACCGCCGGTGATGCGCCACACGAGTGCCCGGTCGCGTGAATCAAACTCCTCCACACCCTTGACCGTTTCAATCACCTCTGGCCCCGATAGACCAATCCGACCTTCTTCGGAAATGATGATGACATCGCACAAACGCGCAACGATGCCCATGCCACCAAAAGCGCCGCAGGCGCCACCGATCAGTGCAATTACCGGGATGCCGGCTTCCTGCACGGCAAACAGAGCGCGCATGATTTCTGAAATGGCGATCAGACCGGCATTGGCTTCGTGCAGGCGCACACCACCCGAATCAATGCACAACAACACGGCGCCGGGCTTGTCTCGAACGGCACGCAGCAAGGCACCGCGAATTTTAGCGCCGTGTACCTCACCCACGGCGCCCCCGTTGAACTGGCCTTCCTGGGCAATCATGATGACTGGGTGCGCGTGTAACAGGCCCTGTCCGACGATCACCCCGTCGTCAAAACTGACCGGGGCTTCGAGTGCGGCAAGATGCGGACTGGTAACCCGTTGTGTGGGGCCGACCCATTCGCTGAAGGATCCGGGATCGAGCAAAGCCTGTACACGCAAGCGCGCCAGGGCTTCACGATAGCTTTGTGCCAGGCCGCGCATCAGGCGCCTCGCAGTGACTGAAAGGCCTGATCCAGGCGCAAGCTCACCACAGCCGGCGTCGCTCCTGCATCATGGATGGCAAAAGACAGTCCACCCACCGGATGGCGCGCGGCGAAATCCGTCAAAACCGCTTTCCAGACTTCAACAAAACCGTGCGCTGCCGTTTGGACCTCGAACACGCAACGTGTTGCATCGTGACCTCGTTCCACCAGCACTTCCAGATTGCCCGAGGACACCACACCATACAGGGCGGCACGGGGGTTGAGCGAGGCGTCCTGAATCGCGGGAAGATCGAGATGCAAGGTTTCCATAGGAATCACCAAATTTGGAAGTGGGTTACCAGTTGCGGAATTGTTTGGGCGGTTGGTACAGCCCCCCGGAGGCGCGCACCAGATCCTTGATGGAGCGGGCCGCCAGAAGATCACGCGTGGCATCACGCACATCAATGCCCATGTCGACAGGGCGACGGATGATTCCACGGTCCCGCAGATTTTCCACCAAGGCGCGATCGCGGGCCATGCCCACCGGGGTATAACCCGCCACGCCGCGAATGGCTTGTTCGCGCTCTTCGGGCGAACGGCACAACAGCAGATTGGCTATGCCCTCCTCGGTCACGATATGACTGACGTCATCCCCGTAAATCATGATGGGTGGCAAGGCCATCCCCATGTCCTGTTTGAGCTGCCACGCATCCAGGCGCTCCACGAAAGCGGGATGGCCAGGCTCACGCCAGGTCTCCACAGTCTGCACCACGAGCTTCTGGCCGCGCACCGAGGTCTGCCCTCCATTTTTTTCCTGCCCGGCCTTGAGCCAGGCTGCACTGGCATGACGCCGTCCGCGGGCGTCCGAACCCATGTTGGGCGCGCCGCCAAAACCAGTGATGCGTCCCAGGGTGGCCGTTGAACTGTTGCCTTCCAGGTCAATCTGCAGAGTTGAGCCAATGAACAGGTCACAGGCGTACAAGCCGGCAGTCTGGCAAAACGCGCGATTAGATCTCAAGCTGCCATCGGCGCCGGTAAAAAATACGTCGGGCCGGGCCGCAACATAAGCCTCCATACCCACTTCCGAACCAAAGGAATGCACGCGTTCCACGAAGCCTGCTTCGATGGCTGGAATCAGGGTGGGATGCGGATTAAGCGCCCAATAACGGGCGATCTTGCCCTTAAGACCCAGGCTCTCGCCGTAAGTGGGCAGCAGTAGTTCGATGGCTGCAGTATCAAAACCAATCCCGTGATTCAGGCGTTCCACCCCGTATTCGGCGTAGATGCCCTTGATGGCCATCATGGCCATCAACACCTGGATTTCAGTAATGTGACGCGGATCGCGTGTGAATAACGGTTCGATGTGATTGGGTGTGGGGGCAACCACAAAAAAATCCACCCAACTCGCCGGAATGTCCACACGCGGCAGCCGTTCCAGTTGCTCGTTGACTTGCGCAATCACGATGCCGCTTTTAAACGCCGTGGCTTCAACAATAACCGGTGTATCTTCGGTATTGGCGCCAAGATACAGGTTGCCCCCGGCATCCGCCGCTTGCGCTGCGACCATGCAAACCTGCGGCGTCAAATCAATGAAATAGCGTCCGAACAATTCCAGATAAGTGTGTATGGCGCCGATCTCAATGCTGCGCGACTGCACAAGTCGTGCCAGACGATGCGCCTGGGGTCCTGCAAAGGAAAAATCGAGGCGCCGGGCAATGCCTTTTTCAAAGAGTTCAATGTGTGCCGGCAAGGCCAGCACCGACTGCACCAGATGCAAATCATGGACGCGCTGAGGTGAACAAGCCGCCAGCGACTCTGCCAGAAAATCCGCCTGTTTCTGATTGTTGCCTTCCAGACAGACGCGATCGCCAGGCTCCAGCAAGGCTTCCAGCAGGGACACCATGTCCCGGGTCGCCACCGCCTTGCCGCGAGAAAAGGGCATGCTGCGTTCGAGCCGTGCCTGACGCCGCAGGGCCTCGTGATTCCAGGTTCGAATAGGTTGTAGCGCGTCCATGGATGCTTAGATTTTTGGGCCCAACGCCCAATCCGGAAAGGTTGTGACGATGCCGGGAAACAGGGACAGCAATAGCACCGCAAGAATCATCAGCAGCACAAAGGGCACCACGCCCCAGACCACCGCATTGAGTGGAATGTCCGGCGCCACGTTGCGGATCACGAAAATGTTGAGCCCCACGGGTGGGTGAATAAGCCCCATTTCCATGACAATGGTCATCAACACGCCAAACCAGATCAAGTCGAATCCAGCTGCTTTGAGCGGTGGCAGAATAATCGGTGCAGTCATCAGGATGATGGACACCGGCGGCAGAAAAAACCCCAGTACCACCACAAAAATCAGGATGGCAGCAAGCAACAACCATTTGGAAAGGGCCAGCGAGACAATCCATTCAGCTGCGTCCTGACTGATCTGCAGATAACTCATCACATAGGAGTACAACAGCGACATGCCAATGATGAACATCAGCATGGTGGATTCCTTGAGAGTGGAAGCGATGATTGGCGACAGCTGGCGCGGGCGCCACACTCCGTAGATGATCGCAATCAATACGAGGGCCAGCAGCCCACCCAGACCCGCTGTTTCGGAGGGCGTGGCAAAGCCCCCGTAGAGCGCGATCATGACACCGATCAGCAGGGTTACGAAGGGCAGGACCCGCGGCAGCATGGCCGTTTTTTCACGCCAGTTCAGGTTGTTTTCATCCAGATATGCCGAGCGGATCCCTCCCGATTGATACACCTGGAGGGCCGAACGATATTCGCGCTTGAAATTCCAGACTGCATAAAGCGAAAACAGGCTCACCAGCAACAACCCCGGCCCCAACGCCGCCAAAAACAGACGGCCCAGCGACACTTCGGCGGCGACGGAAAACAGGATCATCGTTATCGAGGGGGGCAGCAAAATACCCAGAGTGCCCCCGGCTGCGATAATGCCTGCGGCGAATCCAGGGGAATACCCGCGTGCGCGCATTTCTGGAATGCCGGCACTTCCGATGGCAGAACAGGTGGCCGGGCTGGAACCCGCCATGGCGGCAAACAATGCACAGGCCAGGACGTTGGCAATTCCCAACCCTCCCGGAACCTTACCCAGCCAGGCATGAATGGCCGCATACAGGTCCGCGCCAGCACGGGATTTTCCAATCGCAGCGCCTTTCAAAATGAACAGTGGAATGGACAGCAGCGTGATGCTGGACATTTCTTCGTACACATTCTGGGTAACGGTATCGAGCGCCGAGAGCGGCATGAAAAAATACATAAACACGACGGCAATAGTGCCCAGGGCGAAGGCGATGGGCATGCCTGTAAACATCAACATCAAGGTGCTCAGGCCATACAGCACGCCCGTCATTCCGTGACTCATGGCGCGTCCCGCAGACGCGTCGGGCCAGCCAGAACCTGGATCAACAGTTGCAGGGAGAGCAACGTCATACCCACCGACATCAATCCATAGGGAATCCACAACGGCGGCGCCCACGTAGAAGATGTGGTCATCCCCTCAGCCCAGGCTTCGTGCAACAAAGCCCACGATTTCCAGCAAAAGAAACTGCAGAACAGCAGCGACACGCCATCGCACAGCCAGACGCGCAATCGGTTGATGCGTGGAGAAAGCAGTCCGGCCACCGCCTCGATGCCGATATGGCCCCGCTGGGCCTGGACGGCGGCACCGCAACTAAAAATCGAACCGACCAGCAGGAACATGGATATTTCGTCCTGCCAATCGGTGGGTGTGTTGAAGAAGTAACGCATCATGACCCCGGAAGTCAGCACGAGACAGGCAAGAATCACGGCAACCATGGACAGCGTCACCACAAAACGATTGATGCCTGTCAGGGTAAAGGCCAGAATACCCAGCAATCCATGACGCGGCGGGTCATTCATCAGCCCCAGTGCGGTGGAAGGCGCACCGGGCAGATCCCCGCCGTGACTCACAGCGCCTTTTCCACAGCTTTCATCAAGGCAGCACAGGATTCATTGCGCGCAGCAAAATCTTTCCAGGCCGTACGACGCGCAATATCCTGCCAGCGCCTGACGGTGTTCTGAGTCAAGTCATAAGCTTTGCCGCCCGCCTTGACATAGACCTTGGCCACTTCGTTGTCATCCACCCTGCACGCATCGAGGGCAAACTTTTCCATTTCGGCACCGAGCGTCATGATGAGGTTTTGTTCGTCGTGGCTGAGGCGTTCGTACACCATGCGAGAAATCATCAGCGGCTCAAACATGAACCAGTAGGCGTACTCGCGTCCGGTGGTCAGCTGTTTGGCTACCTCTTCCAGCCGGAATGAGATGAGGCTGGTACTGGAGGTCATGGCGGCATCCAGCGCACCCGTCTGCATGGCCGCATAGATTTCGTTGGAGGGCAAGTTGAGTACGGCAGCGCCTGCTTCCTTCAGCACCATATCCATTTCGCGTCCGCCACCGCGCACCTTCAGTCCACGGGCGTCTTCCGGCTCAATGATGGGCTTGTTACGACTCGCCACACCACCCGATTGCCAGATCCAGCTGACCAGCAGCACGCCCTTGTCGGCCAGAATGTTGTAAAGCATCTTGCCGCCCTCCGAATTGCGGAATGCCGCGCCTTTTTCATAATTGGTGATGATGCCAGGCATCAGGCCAATGTTGGTCTCAGGAACTTCCCCGCCGGCGTAATTAAGTGGCACCAGAGACATGTCGAGTGCGCCTTTGCGCAGGGCACTGAACTGGGAATTGGTCTTCATCAGGGATGAATTGGGATACACCACTGCCTTGAGGGTGCCATTGCTGCGTTTGGCAAGCTCTTGGGCAAAATGGCGACACAGCCGGTCACGAAAGTCGCCTTCAGTCAGCGTGCCGCCAGGAAACTGGTGCGAAATACGGAGTTCCGTAGCGGCTGCGGCCCAGGGAGACATTCCCAGTACACCGGCTAGGGGGAGCGTAGACAGGCCTTGCAAGATACGACGACGGGTGTTGTTCATGGAATAACCCTCCTCTTGCACACAAGATAGCCAAGGCTGTATTCTTTGTCAAACTTCCTGTATACATGAATGCATGGCCATCAAGACTTCAGCGCCTTTCCAGAGTACCCCCCCCAAAGCCGGGCTTCCCGCTCCTGCGTCGGGGACGCGCCTGTCCGAGTCACTGATGGAAACCATCGAGGATGAAATTGTCACCAGACGCCTGACACCCGGCACGCGTCTGGATGAGGTGGAGTTGGCGCAACGCTTTTCGGTATCGCGCACCCCGATTCGAGAAGCCCTGATCCAGCTGTCCTCCGCCGGTCTCGTCGAACTGCGCCCGCGGCGCGGGGCAATCGTGGCACAGATCAGCCCGCAGCGCCTGATGGAAATGTTTGACGTGATGGCAGAACTGGAGGCCCACTGTGGGCGCCTTGCGGCACGCCGCATCACACCGGAGGAACAGCAGCGCCTGCTCGAAGCACACCATGCCTGCGAAACCGCGCGCGATGCGCAGGATGCGGACCGGTACTTCTACCTCAATGAACGCTTTCACCACCTTTTGTACAGCGCGAGCCACAATGTTTTTCTGGAAGAACAGGCACGCAACCTGCATCGCCGACTGCGCCCTTATCGGCGTCTGCAGTTGCGTGTGCATCATCGCGTGGAAAGTTCGTATTCAGAACATCAGGGTATTGTAGATGCCATCCTGGCTGCCAATGAAGAACTGACCGTGCAACGGATTCGCGACCACATCCGCATTCAGGGCGAACGCTTCAGCGATCTGATCGCTTCGTTGTAAAGCGTCGATCGGCGGGTCCATAAAAGCCCAAGCCCCCATGCGGGTACGCACAGGGGCTTGGGTCGGCCTCGGTAAAGAGGCCCGGTTGGGAGTCTGGCGGTGACCTACTTTCGCATGGGTAATCCACACTATCATCGG
>JAGWPH010000004.1 GCA_028870615.1 Betaproteobacteria bacterium | reverse complement strand
GCGCGTCGAAGGGGCCGACACCCGTCGTCCCAGACTGTCAGACTTACGGGAAAGTGGCGAGATCGAACAGGAGGCCGATGAGGTGATGTTTTTGTGGTCGGATGAAGCGAACACGAGGGTGCCGGTCCTGAAAGCGATGATGTCCCTCGAAAAGCACCGCTACGGTCCCACCTGCGACCTGCCGGTCATATTCGACAAGGCCAAGCATACCTTTACGCCCGACGTGGCACGTAAAAAAGGAGAAAGCGTATGAGGGAGACCACCTGCAGTACACCGGACATGGTAGGGGCTCACTCCGACGAGTTGAAGTGCGCATGGCTATCTTGGCGTGTGATTGACCGAGGCTGGCTCAGCGTGCATATCCCGGAAGGTCACTGTACCGACATGACCGGCGCGATTCGCGTTGGGATGCGCCTGATGCCTGATGTCCGAGAGATCACTGTTGTCAGCGGGAAAGGCGTTGACATTGTGTACCTTCGGGATGCTGGGGGCTGGTTCTCCGATAGCGGTCGATGGGCGAATGGGCGGCGGATGATCGTAGAGGCCGATCCGCGAACCCACCCCACAACTGAGGGAGCGCACCCATGAGCGAGAGACGCAAGACGGAGGAGGAGATACGCGAGCGGATAGCCGATCTTTTGCAATGGTTACGAAATGAACGAAAGGAGAAGCGGCGAGGAGGCGTAGAAATAAACCTCATAGCACAAATCGATGCTCTCCGCTGGGTCTTGGGGAGTAGGGGGATGCGTATGGCTTTTAATTACTGTGCTACATGCGGCGGGTCGCTAGACGAAGGTTGGGAGTGTAACCGCTGTGGGCGGGACTGGATGCCATGGGCGTATCCAGGATGGCGGCAATGGTTAGACATATGGCGTGCTCTTTATCGTTTATTACGGCTACGGTAGGGGCATGAGAGCAATGTATTTTCTCCACCGCGAGACCCCATTGCATCGCTGGGTCGTCATCAGCCAGTGTGCCACGCTCGTTGGCCCGTCGGACGGAGATGTGATCGCATTGCCGGACGTGCAGTGGTTCGCACAGGCCCAAGCGGAGGCGGACAGGAGGAATGGGAAACAGGACGGGGGACAGGGGGCTCTCCCACTTTAGCGAAAGGAGTCACAATGCAAGCAAGGGAAGTTGCTATTTCTGATGTGGAGCAGTGGGCTCCTGTCCGAGGTTTTGAGGGACGGTATGAAGTCTCAACATTCGGCCAAGTTCGGTCTCTTCTTGTTCGTAGTCGGGTAAAGCGAGCCCGCAGCGATGGAGAACACCATCACCTCCACACTAGGCGCGGGTCGAATGGCTATCAACGCGTGAGACTCACAGACAGTAAAGGTGGACAAGCGAATTACTATGTCCATCGGCTAGTGTTGGAATCATTCATTGGGCCATCACCGATCGGATTTGAGTGCCGTCACTTAGATGGAAATAGGGGTAATCCAAAATTGACTAACCTCCAATGGGGAAGCCACAAAGAAAACTACAAAGACTCTGTGTGCCACGGTACATCAGCGAGAGGTGAGCGGCAAGGATTTGCAAAGCTTACCGACGCGGTTGTTACTGAAATTCGTCGGGCTTACGCAGCGCGGGAGGCCAGTCAAGGGAAGCTTGCGGCCATTCATCATGTGTCCAAGGGGACTATCGGATTTATATTGCGCAGGGAAACTTGGAAGCACCTGCCATATCAGGCGCTGCCGACCGTGCAGGGCCAGGTGGCGGCGTAGGATGGGCAGGCATTACGAGGACATCGAGGCGATGTTGCGGCGGCCAGGGCAGCACACTGGGACTGGCGGTGACGGCTACGTCTTTCACGTGGTTCCCTGCCCTGCGCCACGGATGACCCGCGCTGATGCCTGGAAAGACCGCCCCTGTGTCTTGCGCTACCGGGCCTATCGGGATCAGGTGCGGTTGGAGGCGCAGCGATTGGACTTTATGTTGCCCGCTGTGTTGCACATTACGTTTGTCCTGCCGATGCCGGCGTCCTGGTCAACGAAGAAGCGGCAAAAGATGAAAGGGACGCCCCACCAGCAGAAGCCGGACCGAGACAATCTGCTGAAGGCGTTTCAAGATAGTTTTGAGGGGGACGATGGATTTGTGTGGGCTGGGCGGACGACAAAAGTGTGGGGTGAGGAAGGAAAGATCATCGTGGACGTGTCGTAAATTTCAATCCTGGGGGCCTCCAAGGGGTCATTTGTCGATGCAAGGCCCCCAAAAGGTAGGCTATTGAGGGTAAGGACAAAAACGTACAGCCTCTCAGGATCGGACCGAGAGGCTGTGGGCTGGTTATCGGCTCCCCGTCACGACGCCCGTACACTGATAGCCTTTGTACAGGGGCCACAAGACGATTTCCCATCCCAAGTTTGCCCGGACATCCCGCAACGCGACGGTGACGTGACGGGCGACAGCCTCCTCCTCCAAGGTATCCAGACAGCCCTGTTGCGTGTAGGCGCTGACGGTCAGTTCTGGCCGCTCATCTGGCGTGACGCTGGGCCGGTAGTAGTGTGCGCCACAGCCCGTTAAGAGTAATGTGCTGGTAAGGATGCTTAATAGAGCTTTCATTGCCCATTCCTCCTTTCTCGCCACGCCCCCACTCTGGCAACCAGTCCCAGCGCCACCGCGAACAGCGCGCCGAGACTGAGCCATGCGGCGGCCAACAGGAGCCACGTCTGCCAGTGGCCGAACGTTCCATTGATGGGCATCATGGTTGCCGTCCTTCAGCCTTACGGATTGCCTGCCTAGCGTTCTCGCAATTCGAGGCATGTTGATCGTCCGGGGCGCTGCCGTCAGCACGCGGACAGATACAATACCCGCCTCGCTCGTCCCCGCCCATGTGGTTTAGGCCGCGCAGCGCCTC
>JAGWPH010000260.1 GCA_028870615.1 Betaproteobacteria bacterium | reverse complement strand
CGCACGGCTGCACAGCCTTCCTGGATTGGCATGAAGAAACTTGGTGCGCTGCCGGTCGACCCTTTTACCGCCACCGGCAGAAAAGTTGACAGCATTCGCGCCATGTCGGAATCCATGCTCGTGGCTTCCAACCTGCAAATGCTGTTGCACTGGGAAGATCGGGATTCCATGGCACATTCCGTAGAGGCGCGCGTTCCTTTCCTCGATCATCGGTTGGTCGAGTTTGTGCTGGGGTTGCCGGACGAATACAAGTTATCCGATGGCGTGACAAAACGGGTATTGCGCGAGGGGATGATGGGAATATTGCCAGAACGCATTCGCACGCGCAGTGATAAGCTGGGGTTCGTAACGCCGGAAGAGGTCTGGTTGCGCGAAAGGGCAGCCCCGCAATTCCGGGCTGCATTGGATGATGCCATTGAATTATCGCAGGGCATACTAAACGATCGGGCCAGGGTAGTGCTGGAGGAAATGATAAACGGGAAACGACCATTCAGTTACATGGCCTGGCGCATGATCAGCTTTGGTGCATGGATAAAAAAATTTAATCTGGTAGTTCAGGCATGAAGGTATTGACCGTTGTGGGGGCTCGCCCTCAGTTTATCAAAGCGGCGGTAGTTTCGCGCGAGCTTCGTCGAAGGGGCGATGCAAAAGAAATTCTGCTTCATACGGGGCAGCATTTTGATGCCAACATGTCCGATGTGTTTTTCAGGGAACTGGATATTCCCATGCCGGATTACCAGCTGGATATTCACGGCGGGGGGCATGGTGAAATGACGGGCAGGATGCTGGCCGGGATTGAACGTGTCCTGATTCAAGAGCGGCCAAACATGGTGCTGGTTTATGGAGACACCAACTCCACGCTGGCCGGGGCGCTTGCCAGCGTAAAAATGAGAATCCCGGTTGCCCACGTCGAAGCCGGGCTTCGTTCCTTTAACAGGGCGATGCCTGAGGAAATTAACCGTGTCCTGACGGATCATGCCGCTGACATATTGTTTTCTCCAACAAGCACCGCAACCAGACATTTGCTGAATGAAGGGATTGCTCCGGCGAATATCCATCAGGTCGGTGACGTGATGTTTGATGCGGCGATCTTTTATTCCAACAAGGCGAAACAAGAGAGTGATGTTATCGATCGATTGGGTCTTTCCAGACGGGGTTATATTCTGACGACGCTGCACCGCGCCGAGAATACCGACAACCAGGATCGATTGATTGCCATGTTGAACAATTTGAATGCCGCAGCAATGATGCTGCCGGTTATTCTTCCCCTTCATCCCCGTACCAGGCAGGCCATGGAGAAGTTGAATGGCATCAGCCTTAATCCACTGATTCACATTATTGAACCAGTTGGTTATCTGGATATGGTTATGCTGGAAGAAAATGCGCGGGTGATCGTGACGGATTCTGGCGGCGTGCAGAAAGAAGCCTATTTCCATCGGGTGCCATGCCTTACGGTGAGAGATGAAACAGAGTGGACTGAATTAGTGGAGTGTGGCTGGAATAAGATTGTTGGCGTGGATGCGGAAAAATTCTCCAACTCACTGGCGCAGGCAATGACCGGCAGCCCGCCTGAGTGGCGGTCGGATTTGTACGGTTCTGGGCAAAGCGCCGGCCGAATCATTGACATACTGCTTTCTTCTCCACAGTGAGTCGCCTTGTGGAGGATCAAGAAGAACAAAATGCCACGGTATCAAAGCGGCTGCGTATTTTGGTTGTAACGCATTTCTTCCCGCCGCTAAACTCGATTGCATCGCATCGCCCATTCAGCTGGGCCAGGACATGGGCGAATATGGGGCATGAAGTCCATGTGCTGACAACTGAGAAGTATCCCTTCGATGGTTCGATGGACCTGCAATATGACTTATCGGGTTTCCAGACACACGTCGTGCCGTATTTACGAGGCAAACGCAATATGCTGTCCGGGAAAGTTGATAAAGGATCCGTTGAGAAATGGGAATGGCTTAAGAAAGTATCCAGAAGGCTGCGCTTTGGTCTGGGAATGTTTGGTGACTTGCGCATGCTTGCATACTTCAAATTGGTAAAAGCAGGCGAGACGCTTTTGGGGGCCCAACATTTTGATTTTGTGGTGAGCACATATCAGCCTGAGG
>JAGWPH010000259.1 GCA_028870615.1 Betaproteobacteria bacterium | reverse complement strand
TATGGTACCCCTCCATTGGTACATCGTACTGGCGGCCTGGCCGACACTGTCACTGACTGCACCGAAAAAACCT
Source organism: Betaproteobacteria bacterium (assembly GCA_028870615.1). Taxonomy (GTDB): domain Bacteria; phylum Pseudomonadota; class Gammaproteobacteria; order Burkholderiales; family Ferrovaceae; genus JAJZRV01. The sequence goes on along the minus strand of JAGWPH010000259.1, from coordinate 7,044 downwards.
TGAAAAATAAAACAGCTACTGGATTTTCATTTGATGGGATTACGCCAGAACAATTGTTAGCGACGCTGCTGCGAGCGATCGCATGCTACCAGCAGAAAAAGGAGTGGAGAGCGCTCCAACGCAACGGTATGCGCAGGGATTTCAGCTGGAACAAGGCCGCGGCAGAATACATCTCAGTGTATGAATCGCTCACTGGGATAATCCAAGCCGCTACCTCAGAGCCAAGTCATTAATCCGGTTTCAAATGGATGGGTCAGGTGGGCATGCGTAGGATAAATGCGGATTCGGTAATCCAACTGCCCGCATAGCTCTGGCTCAAGTTCAAGCGTAAACAGATGTTCAGGACTGCCATCCATCGGCCCCTGAAACTGGAAATGGAAGGGGGATAATCCTGGATGTCCGGAACGGGAAATGGCATGGTTGAGCAGAAGTTCCACACAAACATCTTCTGCTCGCAACCCGTCAAGATAGACTGCAACCTCCAGATGCATGCTGGAGCCAAACTTGATGTGCCGAACCGGTACATCGAGGCGTCGCAAGGTGATCTTACTCCAGGAACGGCCGATTTTGGCTTTCCAATCCGCCAACTCACGGGCAACGGCGAAGTCATCCCGCGAGTATTTCAGTCCCTGGCTGCTGGCAGTCAGATAAAAGCGTCCCAGGTACTCATCCATCATCCGCCCGGTATTGAATTGTGTCAGTGTGCTGGCCATGGCCGCCTTGGATTTAGCCACCCAACCGGGTGAAAATCCAAATTTGCCGCGATCGTAATAGAGAGGCACTACCTGATCCTGAATGATCTCGTACAGCGTTCTTGCATCTTCCTGGTTACGTCGGCTTTCATCGAGATAATCAGGCGCGGGGCGGATAGCCCAACCATTTTTACCATCGTAACCCTCGCCCCACCAACCATCCAGCACGCTGAGATTAAGCGTGCCATTGATGCCGGCTTTCATGCCTGACGTCCCGCTGGCTTCCATGGGATACAGGGGGGTATTGAGCCAGACATCCACACCGGCTACCAATCGGCGCGCAAGGCCCATGTCGTAGTTCTCAAGCAAAAGAATCTTATCCTGAAATTCCGGCATACCGGCGATGGCATGGATTCGCCGAACAATATCCTGTCCTGGCTGGTCCGCCGGATGGGCCTTTCCGGCAAAAACGAACAGGACAGGATATTGTGGATTCAGAACGATCTGTCGTAGCCAGTCCAGATTGTTGAACAACAGATCGGCACGTTTGTAGGTGGCAAAGCGCCGTGCAAATCCAATTGTCAACACATTAGGTTCATGCATATCGGCATGTTTGAGCAGGCGCTCCAAGTGAGTATCATTGCCCAGATTTCGATAGTGCTGTACTGATACCCTTTGTCGAATGGCATAAAGCATCTGGGACTTGAGCGACTGACGGACACTCCAGTACAGGTGGTCCGGAATATCGTTGACACTGTTCCAGAAGGTCCGATCGGAAAGCCGGTTACGCCATTCTCCACCTATGAACCGATCGAAGAGATCTGCCCACTCCCGAGCCAGGAAGGTGGGTACATGTACTGCATTGGTCACGTAGCTGATGGGATTTTCATAAACCGGAATCTGCGGCCAGAAACCAGAGCAAATTCGCGACGTGACTTCCTGATGGATGCGCGAGACGCCATTCTGAAAACGGGAACCACGCATTGCCAGTGCGGTCATATTGAACTCGGATTCACTTTCTCCCGGATCGTTTCCCAAAGCCAGCAATTGATCCATACCGATGCCCAGTTCCCGGTCCAGGCCACTGAAATAGCTGGCAATCATGTCCCTGCGAAAATGGTCGTGCCCCGCAGGAACGGGCGTGTGGGTTGTAAAAACAGTACTCGCAGCTACAGCCTCAAACGCCGTGTAAAAATTCATGTGGGCGTCGCTGACCATAACCCGAGCCCGCTCCAGTATCAGGAACGCAGCGTGGCCTTCATTGATATGCCAGACCGTGGGTTGTAAGCCCAAACGCACCAAAGCACGTACGCCCCCGATGCCCAACACGATTTCCTGCTCAATACGAATTTTGCGGTCGCCACCATAAAGGCGGTGGGTAATTTCCCGATCTTCCTGGGAATTTTCACTCAGATCGGTGTCCAGCAGGTAGATTTTTACGTTGCCAATGTGCGACCACCACACCTTGACTTGTATGACGCGTCCATTCATTTCCACGGCCACCCGGATTTCCTGACCACTGTCATCGAGCGCAGGATGCACCGGCAGTTCATCGAAATCGGAATCGGCATTAATGGCCACCTGGTTGCCTTCACGATCAATGCACTGGGTGAAGTAGCCCTGGCGATAGAGCAGCCCCACTCCTACAAAGGGCAGGCCAATATCGCTCGCAGCCTTGCAGTAATCCCCAGCGAGAATCCCCAACCCGCCGGAATAAATGGGGAAGCTTTCGTGGAATCCAAACTCCGCACAGAAATAAGCCACCAGATCGTTGGGGGCCAGCTTGTTGAGCCTGTGCAGTGTCGGCTCGTTATGGTAGGTGTCGTAGGACGACAGGACCCGGTTATAGGCTGTCAGAAAGGCGTGATCTTCAGCCGCCTCGTTCAGTCTGTACTCATCAATACGGCGTAGAAATTTGATGGGGTTGGCTCCCACCAGATCCCACAACTGAGGGTGAAGGCGTGCGAACAGGGTACGTGTAGGACGATCCCAGCTGTACCACAGGTTGTTGGCCAACTCCTCCAGGCGGCTCAGTTTGGCAGGAATCCTCGGACTGGTTTCAACGACAAACCGTGTACCGGGCAGTGTGCCATTTTCCATTTATTGCGGCCTCATTTATAAAAACTTTAGACTATCACAGGTTGTTGGGTAATACCGGCTCCAGGAATCTGGGTTTCATCCGATATTCCAGTGCGGCCCCTTTACGAGTACGCACCATAATATGGCGCTGCAATTCGCGGGTCGCCATATTCGCGATAACCTCTGTACCTGATCGATTGACTCCGTGCACGATCAAACCATCGAGCGTGATCAGGCCTACTGCCAGGAGTTTTTCCCCCTTGTCGAGACCCATCAGGATGACACCCCGCCCACGCGGCATCGTCTTGATCTCCCCCAGCCCAAAAATCAGCAACCGTCCTTTTTCAGACAACGCTGCCACATGCGTAGCCTCGGGGTAATAACATACTGGAGCAATGGGCGTTTCGTCTGATTCAAGCGACATGAATGCTTTCCCGGCCTTGACCCGCGAAACCAAATCCTCAGCCATCACCAAAAACCCTGCTCCACCCGAGCCGGCCACAAGAAAGCGTTCCCCGGGAGCAACCGCAAACGCCTGGCTGATGCGCGCGCCCGGCTGAAGGTCTAGCAGGGAGGAAATCGGTACACCATCGCCACGCCCACCCGGAATTTCAGATACTTTGACGGTATAGGCCCGGCCACTGGTATCGAGTACCACAATGAACTGAACTGTACGGGTCTCCATCACGGCCAGGGCCGCATCTCCTGCTTTATAGCCAAACTGGCTGGCATCCAGTTGATGTCCCTGCCGCGATCGAATCCAGCCGTTGCGTGACAGAGTAACCGTGGTGGCTTCATCCAGCACCGTAGGTGCGACCACTGTAGACTCGACCGCTTCGATCAGAGTGCGTCGTGCATCGCCGTACTGCTTGATGTCTGCTTCGATTTCAGTAGTAATGAGTTCGGTCTGCGCTTCACGACTGTTGAGGATATTCTGCAATCCCCGCCGTTCGGTTTTCAGCACCTTTAACTCCTTTTCGATGCGAACACCTTCCAGACGCGCCAACTGCCGTAATCGGATTTCCAGAATGTCTTCTGCCTGAACCTCGCTCAGGCCAAACTGCCGAATGATGTCTTCCTTGGGTTCATCCGACTCACGGATCACCTTGATCACCTGATCGATATGCAGTAACGCCAACTGGCGTCCTTCCAGAATGTGGACACGTCGCTCAACCTGATTCAACCGGTAGCGGCTGCGCCGGACCACGGTTTCATAGCGAAAATCAATCCATTCCACCAAAATTTCGCGAAGGTTTTTTTGGCGCGGACGACCATCCCGACCCAACAGGACCAGGTTGATGGGCAGGCTTGATTCCAGACGCGTGTGTGCCAGCAATAAATTGACAAACTCCTGCTGATCCTGGCGGCTGGACTTTGGTTCGAACACCAGTCGAACGGGTGATTGTTTATCCGATTCATCCCGAACCAGGTCCAAGGCACCCAATAACAATGCTTTAAGATTGGACTGCTCTGGCGTAAGCGACTTTTTGCCTTCCCGGGTCTTCGGGTTTGTCACCCTTTCGATATCTTCCAACACGTCACGCGTCGAAATGCCAGGTGGCAGTTCGGTAATCACGACACGCCATTGTCCGCGGGCCAAATCCTCCACGATCCAGCGTGCCCGGGTTTTAAGGATGCCACGCCCGCTTGCGTAAGTGTTGACGATATCTTCAGGGCTCGAGGTGATCTGACCCCCACCGGGGAAATCCGGTCCCTTGATGGTCCTGAGCAGTTTGGCGAGCGAAAGATCCGGATTGCGCAACAGAGCCACGACGACTTTGCCCACCTCAACCAGATTATGGGAAGGAACCTCCGTAGCCATTCCAACCCCGATGCCAGAAGCCCCATTGAGCAGGAGCATGGGCAAGCGCGCAGGGAGTAATTTGGGTTCCTGAAAGGATCCATCATAGTTGGGCCCAAACTCGACCGTGTCCTGATTGATTTCGGACAATAGCAGTTCTGCCAGTGGCGTAAGCCGGCATTCGGTATAGCGCATGGCTGCCGCGCCATCCCCATCACGACTGCCAAAGTTACCCTGCCCGTCAATCAGCGGATAGCGCAGAGTAAAGTCCTGGGCCTGCCGCACCAATGCTTCATAGGCGGCCATGTCGCCGTGGGGATGATACTTACCGATGACATCACCAACCACCCGCGCTGATTTGACATGCCGCGCCGGGCGATACAACCCCAATTCATGCATAGCGAACAGAATCCGGCGCTGCACCGGTTTCTGCCCATCAGCAACATCAGGCAGAGCACGCCCCATGACGACACTCATGGCGTACTCAAGATAGCTGCGCTCTACAAAGCCAGACAAATCAAGACTGTCCCGCCCATCACTGCCCGAATCAATTCCTGCAACTGCCGAAAAGAGGTCCCCCGTCACTGCAGTGGGTTGGCCTTTGGACTGACTCATCAAATATCTACCTCGACATCGGTGCCATGTTGTTCCATCCATTCGCGTCGGGCGCCAGCCTCTCCTTTACCCATCAGTTTTGAAAACACTGTATGTGCTTCAGATCGTGCCTGATTCATAATTCTGACGGGTAGGACACGCCGTGTATCCGGATTCATCGTGGTGTCCCATAACTGTTCTGGGTTCATTTCACCCAAACCCTTGAAACGGCCCACCGACCAACTACCCGGACGAACACCTTCCTTGGTCAGACGGTCCTCAATGGCTTCCAGTTCTCCATCGTCCAACGCATACAGCTTACGTGCCGGACGCTTGCCGTGAGGAGGAACATCAATGCGAAACAAAGGAGGACTTGCCACACAGACATGCCCTCCCGCGATCAGGGCCGGAAAATGCATGAAGAACAGGGTCAGCAACAGCACCTTGATGTGACTCCCATCTACGTCAGCATCCGACATGATGATGATACGTTGGTAGCGCAGCCCGGACAGATCGGGAGCATCTTCAGGCCCATGTGGATCGACGCCTACTGCTACGGCAATGTCATGAATCTCGGTATTGGCAAATAAACGGTCCCTGTCCACTTCAAAGGTATTGAGAACCTTGCCACGCAAGGGCAGGATAGCCTGAGAATGTTTGTTACGGGCGAGCTTGGCTGAACCGCCGGCAGAATCACCTTCTACCAGAAAAATCTCGCGTTCAATGACATCATCCGATTCACAGTCGGTCAGCTTTCCCGGCAATACCGCAACCCCGCTGCCTTTTCTCTTTTCTACTTTCTGGCCTGACTTCATACGGGCCAATGCCTGTCGAATCACTACTTCGGCAATTTTTTTGCCCCATTCCACATGCCCGTTAAGCCAGACCTCTAATGGATCTCGCACCATGCCAGAAACTAGCTTCAGGGCATCGCGGCTTGTCAGTTTTTCCTTTGTCTGGCCTTGAAACTGGGGATCCAGGATGCGCGTGGAAAGTACATAGTGCAGACGCGCCGACACATCTTCCATTTGCAAACGCACCCCACGCGGCAACAACCCGTGATGCTCGATAAAGGATTTCATCGCTTCAAAAACGCCGGTCCGCAAACCTGCCTCATGCGTCCCCCCCGCTGCCGTAGGAATCAGATTGACGTAGGATTCCCCTTGCCCAGCGCTTGTCTCATACCAGCCAAACGACCAGGCCGCACCTTCCCCTTCAGCGAAACTGTCCGAGTCGGATCGATGTTCCACATACCGTTGATCCGTAAAAATGGGAGCCACCGGCTCCTGCTGTTCGGTGATCTCTTCCAGATAACCTTTCAGCCCGTCTGGATAATGCCAAGTCCGGATCGGCGCGACCTTGTCATTTTCCACGTGCAGGACCACATTCACGCCTGGCAGCAGAACCGCCTTGGCGCGCAACGAACGTTCAAGTTCCTGTAACGAAACATCGGGAGAATCAAAGTAGCGCGGGTTCGGAACGGAACGGATCAGCGTTCCGGAAACACTGGTTGGACAAGTGCCTACGGTTTTCAGTTTTTCAATCACGTCTCCATCGGCAAAGACAATGCGATACACTTTGCCGTCTCGTTTGACGGTGACTTCGAGCCTACTGGAGAGCGCATTAGTGACCGATACCCCAACACCATGCAGACCACCCGAAAAGGCGTAGGCCCCTTCGTTTCCCTTTTTGTCGAATTTCCCCCCCGCATGCAGGCGGGTAAACACCAGTTGTACGGTGGGTTCCTTTTCTTCGGGGTGCATACCCACTGGAATGCCTCGCCCATCATCCTCCACCGTGACTGAGCCATCGACATGCAGAGTGACGTCCATACGGGTGGCATAGCCACCCAGCGCTTCATCCGCTGCGTTATCAATG
>JAGWPH010000258.1 GCA_028870615.1 Betaproteobacteria bacterium | reverse complement strand
GCAGCAAATTCGCCTGCTCCGCGGTCTCCACCCCTTCTGCAATCACCCGCAGACTCAGGGAATGCGCCAGAGCAATGATGGTGGAGACAAGGCCCAGATCATCAGGGTTGCTGGTCATGTTCATGATGAACGCCCGGTCGATCTTCAAGACGTTGACAGGCAGCTTGGCGAGATAGCTGAGCGAGGAGTAGCCGGTGCCGAAGTCGTCGATTGCCACCTCGATGCCCATCTCTCGAATGCTTCGGAGTTTTTGGATATTGGCCTCGATGTCTTGCATGATCAGGCTCTCGGTAATTTCAAGTTCCAACTCGACCGCCGTGCTTTCAACGCCGCTTATCACCTGCGCCACCATGCCGACGAAATCTTTCTGCCGTAGCTGAATCGGCGAAACATTGACGCTAATCCGGGGAACTCCCAAGTCTTTCGACCGCCACTCCAGGGAGTCCGATACCGCCTTCGCCAACGCCCAACGGCCTGCATCGAGAATCATCCCGGTTTCTTCGAGCAACGGAATGAACTTCATCGGCGGCACCAGGCCGGTTTCGGGATCGTTCCAGCGCAACAGCGCCTCCAGCCCGCAAATCTGCCCGTTCTTGAGATTGACCTTGGGCTGGTAATGCAGCGCCAGTTGTTCCTGTTCCAGCGCCCGGCGCAGCTTGTTTTCGAGCGTCAGCTTCCCGGCGACCTGTGCATTGAACTCGGGGGCGTAGAACAGGTGCTTGTCGCCGGAAAGCTTGGCTTTTTTCAGCGCCGCCTCGGCGTTGCGTAAAAGGGTCTCGATGTCCTCGCCGTCGGCGGGATAGAACGATACACCTGCCCTCGCCGAAACGCGCAGCTCCTGCCCGCAGATCAGGAACGGCTGCTTCTGTATCCCAGACAAAATCTTCTCCAGGGCATGGGCGATGTCCGCACCTTCATCGTCGTGCCAAATGGCGATACAGAAATAGTCAGCCGAAAGACGAGCCAGAATTCCCGTTTCATTGAGCGCCTGTTTCAGCCGCTGCGCGAGCTCGCGTAACAGACTGTCCCCCGCCTGGCGGCCGAGAGATTCATTGATGCTGCTGAACCGTTCGAGGTCGAGCATGATTACGGAAAACACTTTCTGATCGCGGTGTGCGGCACCGATCCGCTGCTCGACCCGTTCATGTAACAACGCGCGGTTCGGTAGGCCGGTAATGGCGTCGAAATAAGCAAGATAATTGAGCCGCTCTTCCTTTTTGATATGATCCAGTGCAAATGAAATGTCGCCGGCCATTTCGATCAGCAGCCGCATCTCCTCCTCGTCGAAAACGTCCGCTTCCGGAGCATAAAGCAGGAATACGCCAACCGGCCGGGCTCCCAGCATCAGGGGAAACACTGCCACGGAACGATAGCCGCGGTTCAACGCTTCGCTACGCCAACCATTCATGCGATCGTCCGTGGCGATGTCGTTGCAGATGACCGGCTTCGCTTGCGTTATCGCCTCCACCGTCAACCGGCAGTTTCCATGGGGATCGGTCATGGCGGTCAAGTTGATCTGATCCAGATACCCGTCGTCGCGGCCTGCCCTGGCGACCGGTGTGACCTGTTGCGTGTCCGCGTCAAACGTGCCGATCCACGCGAAAGTGAACTTGCCATGTTCCACCGCGATGCGGCAGGCTTCGTCGAAGAGTTCCTGAGGCTCGCGAACGCGCACGATCGTGGTGTTGATACCGCTCAGGACTGCGTACACGCGGTTAAGGCGTGTGATCCTGGCCTCCGCGCGCTTGCGTTCGGAGATTTCTGCCGTGAGGGCCACAGTGCGTTGTTCCACCAGATTTTCCAAGTGCTCTTCATGCCGCTTTATCGCTTGCGTTTTATGGAATAAATCCACGAATACCGAAACCTTGGCACGTAGAATTTCGGGGATGATGGGCGTGAAAACATAATCTACTGCGCCCCGGGAATACCCGTGCAGCATGTCCGTCTCCCCGCGGAAATAGGCGGTAACGAAGATGATCGGTGTAATTTCCGACTGCTTGCGACTGCGAATCAGCGCCGCCGTCTCGAAGCCGTCCATGTCCGGCATTTGCACGTCCATCAGGATCACGGCGTAATCATGGCTCAACAAG
>JAGWPH010000257.1 GCA_028870615.1 Betaproteobacteria bacterium | reverse complement strand
TTTGCCGAAGATGACGTTCCGGAAAATCAGCGTGCTTTCACCGCAATCAATGCAGAGTTGAGCAAGCTCTGGAAGCCCATCACTGAGCGAAAGGAAGCGCCTGCTGATGCCGACGACTGGAAAACTGTCAGTAATAAAGCACATCTTCTGGAACGCTGATTGATTGCCTCTGACGAGGAAGACGTATTGGAGGTAGCGCTAAAGCACATCGTTCATGGTGTGCAGCAGGATCCAGAACCGTCTGTTATCGTCTTGGTACCCCACGCTGCGCTCATCGATTCGTTCAAGAATCAGTTGATCGCACGTCTACCGACTCCTTTTATTCGCGTCACCACCCTGACCCACTGGGCTGCCGAGCAACCTCTAACCGGCCGCCTTGTTCCTGAAATAGAGCGCCTGTCCCTGGTGTTCAACGCATTGAAGGAGCGCCGCTGGTTTGAACAGCAGGATCGCTGGGTGCTGGCACAAGAAGCTTTGGTCCTGGTGGATGAATTGACACATTGGGGATTCTCAATGCCCCATGATCCGGAATTATTTTCGAGCCAGCTGGCGCAAGCGTACGCTGCCCGTAATTCGTCGCTGCTTCAATTTGAAGCACGGTTGATCCACGATCTGTGGTGGGCTCTCAATCAGGATCCTCTGGAATTGTCACCGCCCATGGCATACCAGCAACAACTCACGCGACTGGCTGCACTTCCACTTTCCGGATCCTGTTATCTGGTCGCTCCGGGACCGCTTACGCCAGCCGAATCGCGCTGCCTGATTGCCTTGGCGGAACACATGAAAGTCGTTCGCATCGAAAATCCTATGCCAGGCCGAGAAGGGGATCCTTGTACCGTTGCGTTGCGTGCTGCATGGGACAGCCCTGGCCTGGGCACTTTGGCCGAACGTGCTGACTCCCTGAGGCTCACGATGCCTGAGAGTCCGTTTGAAGCGCGTTTGAGTCTGGAGGGTCTGGAAAGCATCGAACGTGAAGCACACCAGGGGGCTCTGCAGATTCGGCAATGGCTGTCGACCGGCTGCCGCAACATTGCAATTGTGGCTCAGGATCGTGTCGTTTCGAGACGTTTGCGGGCAATACTGGAACGACAGGGTGTTGCGATACACGATGAGTCGGGATGGACTTTTTCTACCACCGCTGCCAGTACGGTAGTGATGCGCTGGCTGGATCTGGTGCGTTCCGGAGGCTACTACAGGCATTTGCAGGATTTGCTGCATTCCCCCTATCTGTGCGGAGACTGGTCCGATGAAGCGCGGGAAGGCGCAATTGCCGTACTGGAAGACTGCATGCTCCGAACCAACTGGATTTCTGGGCTTGATGTGTTGGCGCAACGTCTTGGGCACACGGCTGGCGATCGAAGGGAGGGCGAAGCGTCTGCGCATGAACTGCTCGCTCGGTTGCAACAAGCGGATCGCTTGCTTCGGCATCCTGCCGGGAGTTTTTCAGAGTGGTTGCAATATTTGATTCTAAGTCTCGATGCTTGCGGAATGACCGTGGGGCTGGCACAGGACGCTGCAGGTCGGGAACTACTGGAAATTCTCGATAAACTTGCCCAGGATTCCCAGCAGGTCCCAGGAAAACTTACCCTCTCCGAGTGGGTGCGGGCACTGGATCTGCAATTTGAAGCGGCCAGTTTTATGAACGTGGAGGTCGACAGTCCGGTATGCATGACCCAACTGGGTTTGACGCGTTTGCGCGCGTTCGATGCGGTGCTGGTTCTGGGCGCCGATGTCGATCATCTTCCGTTCATTCCGCTTCCTGCATATTTTGGAGACGTGGTTCGTGTCGCGTTGGGATTACCCACGCGACAGGATGTTCTTGAATCGACGCGCCGCGACCTGATTGAGCTGATTTCACGGGCGTCCTCCGTCAAGATCACCTGGCGCAGTGAAATTAATGGGGAACGTAATTCTCTCGCACCGCTCATGCAACGGCTGGACGTATTTCATCAGAGAGCCTGGAGCAGGCCATTACTCGGCGTGCGCCAACCATTTTCGACGACCGTTGTTTCTGCGTGTTCTCCGGGGATGCCTGCGCCAAGACTGCAACCTTCACAGGTCCCTACAACCCTTTCCGCCAGTGGGCACAACCGTCTGCTGGCCTGCCCGTACCAGTTTTTCGCCGCTGCCGTGTTGGGTTTAAGTGACGGATCAACCATTCAGGAAACCGTGGACAAACGGGATTACGGACAACTGATCCACCAAATCCTGCATCAATTTCATCAATCCACACCCGCGGTGTCTGCAATAACACCGGACTTGGCAGTAGAACGCCTGACGGCCGTGACACGCTTGGTTTTCGGAAAACGAAAGATTCCGGATGAAGAACTGCGAGCCTGGTGTTTGCGATGGGAGTCCAGGATTCCAGCCTATGTTGCCTGGGCCACGGCATGGGAGCAGGACGGGTGGCGCTGGGTTGAGGGTGAAATGATGCGAGAACGCCTCTTGGGGGCCCATACGACAGGCCAGGTTCTTTTGAAGGGGAAGCTGGATCGAATGGATCGGCGCGGCGGCACCTCCGATG
>JAGWPH010000256.1 GCA_028870615.1 Betaproteobacteria bacterium | reverse complement strand
TCAGGTAGTTCACGCACACGGCATAACCGTTCGCAGCAGCAAGACGCGCAATTGCCGCTCCAATTCCCCTGGCACCCCCGGTAATGATCATCACTTTTTTCATATTTTCAGGGATTGCATGGGCATCTCCCACCATCCTGTCAAAGTCAGAATTTGGAACCGCCAAGCAGGTCCAGCAAGACGGATGTTTCAGCGGTAATCGCCGCCTTGATGGTCGGTTTGTATTCCGGCGCCCATTGCGGAGAATGCGGCCCCGGCAACGGCACGCCGCTTTTCATGGCGGCTTCCAGTCTTGCCGGCGCTACCGCACCGATATGCAGAAGCACCGCCTTGACGCCCGCCAGCCCGTAATTTGCAAAGTCCTCCGAGGTCATTTTGGCAGGCATCTCGACCACCTCCTGGGGGCCCATCGCAGCGCGCAAGGTTTTGACCATCCGTCCGGTCAATTCAGGATCGTTGTAAACCGCGTCCACGCCACGGCGAACCTCGATTAACGGTTCTTTGGGTGCATTCGCAGCCAAGGCCTCACCTTTGACTTCCCGGGCAATGGCGGAATGCACGCGATCGCGCACGGATTCTTTGAAAGTCCGGACCGTCAGTTGCAGTTTGACCTGATCTGGGATGATATTGGCCTGCGTTCCGCCGTGGATGCTGCCGACAGTAATGACGACAGGATCCATCGGGTTGTTTTCCCGAGACACCACGGTTTGCAAGGCCATGATGATGCGTGCCGCAATAACGATCGGATCAATGGTGTCGTGCGGTGCCGCACCGTGCCCACCCTGACCAAAGATCGTGATGGTGACCGTGTCAGCGGCGGCGCGGAAATACCCCGCGTGATAGCCTACCTGTCCTGATGGAAGGGTGGATTCATCATGTACAGATAATGCGTAATCCGGCTTTGGGAAACGGGTAAATAGCCCGTCTTTCAGCATGGCAGCTGACCCCTGCACGATTTCCTCCGCAGGTTGGCCGACCAGCATCAGGGTGCCATGCCATAGCGCACGATTGTCAGCCATCAGCTTTGCGGTGCCATACCAGGCCGACATGTGAATGTCATGGCCGCAGGCGTGCATCACGGGGATCGTCTCTCCCGCAGCATTCTTGGTGACCACCGTGCTGGCAAAAGACAATCCCGTTTTTTCCTGCACCGGCAGCGCATCCATTTCGGTCCGTAACATGGCCGTAGGGCCGGGTCCGTTGCGTAAAATGGCGACAACACCGGTGCCACCGACGCCAGTAGTCACTTCATAGCCCAATGCCTTTACACGCTCTGCCAGTTTGTTTGCCGTCAGATATTCATTGAAAGCGAGTTCCGGATTCTTGTGGAGGTAGAAATAAAACGATTCCACATCAGGGTACATGGCACTGAGTTGTTCAGTGATCGCGGGGGGCAAGCCTGCACTGTTGGCTTCGCAGCCAAATACCGCGGTAGACAATAATAAAATTCTTAAAAGCACTGAATATCGATGCATTGAATATGCTCCCGTACCCGTGCGTCAGTGCTTTAGACCTGTTTAACCAGCACTTCAAACTGATCAACTGGTACCGGTTTGCCAAACAAATACCCTTGGTAATGGGTACAGCCCATGTTCAGGAGCAATTGCAATTGCTCCTCTGTCTCGACACCCTCGGCAATAACCTCCAGGTTCATGCTTTTCGCCATGGTAATGATAGTGCGCACTATGGCTCTATCGCCGCTGTCAGCAGCAAGATCGCGCACAAACGATTGATCAATCTTGATCTGATGGAGCGGCAATCGTTTGAGGTATTGCAGGGATGAATAACCGGTACCAAAATCGTCCAACGTAAATCGAACACCGATTTCCTTCAGTGCGTTCATGGTTGCAATCGTATCCTCGACATTTTCCAGCAGCGTGCTTTCGGTCAGCTCCAGCTTGAGCAGCCTCGGGTTGATGGCGTGCCTTTGCACGGTGGCCTGTACTTGTGACACAAAATCCACCTGGCGAAATTGCCTGGCGCTCACATTCACCGCCAAAACGAGCCCACGGGTGTGCTCCTCTTGCTGCCATGTCTTGAGTTGAGCACAGGCTGTCTCCAATACCCACTGCCCGATGGGCAATATCAGCCCGGTTTCTTCAGCCAGCGTAATGAATTGTGCGGGAAACACCAGGCCACGATCCGGATGGTTCCAGCGGATCAGCGCCTCGGCCCCTACGGGTTGCAGGAAGCTGTCCACCTGGATTTGGTAATACAGCCGGAATCGCTGATTTTCCAGTGCCTTACGCAGTTCGTTTTCTATGGCAGCGCGTGCGGTAACGGCATCCTGCATCTGTGGGTCGAAGAAGCGCAGGGTGTTGCGACCGGCTTTCTTGGCCTGGTACATGGCGATGTCGGCTTGTTTCAATAATTCATCTGTCGACTGCTGACGATCATTGAACAGGGTGATGCCGATGCTGCAGGTACTGCGGCATTCATGTGAAGCAACCTGATAAGGTTGACTGAGGGTTGCGAGAATTTTCTCGCCGATGGATTCTGCCTGATTGGCAGCTACCGGTTCATCTTCGTTCAGGTATTCCAGCATGATCACAAACTCGTCCCCCCCGATACGCGCTACAGTGTCCTCTTCGCGTAAGGTGGAAGTCAGGCGCCCGGCCACCTGCTGTAATAACGAGTCACCCAGGGCATGGCCAAGGGTATCGTTGATCGTCTTGAAGTTATCCAGGTCAATGAACAGGATTGCGCCCACCAGTCCATTCCGCGCACAGGATGCCAAAGCCTTCTGAAGCCGATCCGAGAGAAGCCGCCGATTGGGAAGGCCCGTCAGGGGATCATAGAAAGCCAGGCTATGGATCTTGTCCTGCGCTTCCTTCCATTCGGTAATATCAAAGACAACGCCATTGAACTTCAAAGGCCGGCCCTGGTCATCGCGCACCAACCTGCCACGACTGGCGATATGGTGGATGCTTCCATCGGGCCAGACTGCACGGTATTCCACATCGTATGGAACATTCTGCTCGATGGCCTGGGCCAGTTTTCTCCTCACTGCTTCCCGGTCATCGGAATGCATGGCCCGGAATAATTCTTCCGCGGTACCGGCAAAGATTGCGGGATCAATTCCCAGAAGATGGCATGTCTGGTCATCGTAATGCCGTTTGTTTGCAATGAGGTCAAAACTCCATACGCCCATGCTGGCTGACCGTAACGCAAGATCGAGACGCGCCTGGCTTTCCCGTAGCGCCTCCCCGGCACGCATGCGCTCGGTGATGTCATGGGCAATTCCGATGATCCGGTGAATGCGTCCTGACAGGTCTCGAACCGGGATCAATGTCGTGGAAAAGGAACGTAACCCGGATGGCAGATCAAGTTCCTCTTCGTAGCTGATCATAGTCCCTGCTTCCACGCAACGGCGATAATTTGCGATCACCAGGCGCGCAGACTCTTCGGGGAGGGTTTCTTCGACGAATTTGCCTGACACTTCGGAAGTTGAGTAGCCCGTCGATCGCTCTTCTGCCGGATTAAGTTCGGCCAACTTAAAGCGCATATCCTTGGTGACATCCAGCAGAAACAAGCAATCCGAAGTGTTCTCAAATACCTCCCGATAGCGCAGTTCGCTATTGCGCAGATCACGATGCATGGCCTCAAGTTCAGCGGTCCTGTCCCGTACGCGTTGTTCCAGCAGGTCACTGTAATTGTTCAACTTCTTGTGCAACAGGCGCACTTCCAGCATGTTGTGAACGCGCACCAACACTTCGGCCAGATCAATCGGCGTGCTCAGGAAGTCTTTTGCGCCAGCCTGGAGCGCGCGCAGTTTGTGTTTAAGGTAGGCGGTAATGACGATCACCGGAATATTACCGTCCGGTTCAATTTTCTTGAGTCCCTCCATCACCTCGAATCCATCCATGCCAGGCATCAGGAGATCGAGCAGGATGAGGTCATAGCGGTGTTTGCGATGAAGTTCGCAGACTTCAAACGGGTTCGTCGTTGACGTAACGGAAGTATGGCCGGCAGAAGCCAGAGTTTTTGTAAGCAGTCCAATGTGTGCTTTCAGATCGTCAACGATCAGAATGCGGGCGTTGAGAATGGCGGTTGAATTAACCATGAGCCGGTGCTTACTCCTCGAAATAACCTGGTTTTCCCCCGTATTTCGCTTATTCAAGCGCCGCATTCAACGCTTTATATCGGGAGATTTTCGATAACGAAATATTTAGCTTTGCAGTATACATTGATAGCCGCCAGCGACAGGGCGCTCTCTCAATGACGTTATGAAGTTATTTGATGCCCAGGACGGTCGTCAAATATTTGATGACCTTCTGACCTTCTTCAGAATCGGGATCTCCAACGAACAGCTTATATTGTCGGCGCGCCAGGGCCTCGTCGAATTGGGTCGAAAGGACAATATTGGCAGAATGGCATTCTGTGCATGTCTTCTTGACCAAAGCAGCGTTTTCGCCGGAAGGGAACGGCGCAAAGTCGTCGGCACCAACGGCCAGCACGGGAAGCACTGCCAAAACCGTCCAGCCGAGGATACGGAAGGGCTTGGTGAGTTTCATGATCAAGGTTCCTTTCAAGGGCAATTACTCCATCGGTGCCCCAAATTCTTCCCACAGATAGTGTACCCAGTCAGACTGCAGTCTGAGCCAAACCTCGTGGGCGACGAAGATCAGCTTACGGGTGGCATAACCGTAGTCACCATCCAGGCTTTCGATGACGAGTGACAGGCGCTTCTTGTGGTTGCTGACCCGAACCGCGACGAGAGCGGACATGGTCAGGTCGCCCTTCCAGTCAGTGATAATAGGACATGCAACCGGGTTCGACCTTGCCCAAGAATCCGGGAGAGGTCTTCGAACGCAGCCAGAATTCCTTCCTGCCCTGACAGTTGATCACGACCGGCAGGCTTTGCGCGGTGGCGATGTTCCAGGCCCGTTCCAGCGCTCCCAAAAAAACTTCGGGCCGGATCACTTACTCGCCGCGACCACCCAGCGCTTCAGCCATCCTGTCATAGCGGAAGTTTTCCTGGAACAGATGGACAGGACGTCATGCTGGGCAAACTCGGACGCTACAGCGAAGCCAAGCAAGCCGCGGAAAAAGCGATCGCGCTTGGTGGCCCATGGCACGACACGGCTATGGACACGTTGCAATCGATAGAAGTGGCAGAGCACAAGACAACACCGTAAAAACCGGCTCACATCCATTGCGGACATGCACCATAAGAATGCATTGCGTGAAAAGATAGTGCACTTTCCGGCACCGGGTCACCAGTACCTGTTCTGAATAGCCGCCATCAGGAAGATTAATCAACATAACAGCAGATTAAAGGGCAAAAGCCATTCATTGGCACGTGTATTGCTTCAATGCGGGTGAACAGGACGATCATATTCGACTTGTGGTCTTTTAATTGATCAGCTGCGTCAATCGCGCGTTTGGGAGCAAGCATCATGGCCTATTTAGTCCCTTCTGAATTTGTCACAAAGATGGTGGACGCTGGTGAATCGAAAATCTACATGGCAACCCGGGATGTGCTGATCAGGTCGTATATGGCCGGCGCAATCCTCGCATTGGCCGCTGTATTTGCAGTGAAGGTCTCGGTCCAGACAGGCTATCCGATCATCGGTGCAATTTTGTTTCCCGTTGGCTTCTGCATGCTATATCTGCTGGGCTTCGATCTTCTGACCGGGGTGTTTGTCCTGACACCACTTGCATTGATTGATAAACGTCCTGGCGTAACGCTTGGTGGTGTTTTGAAGAACTGGGGGATCGTGTTTGTCGGAAATTTTCTGGGTGCGTTGACAGTGGCCTTTTTGATGGCAATTGTCTTCACATTCGGTTTCTCGACGGAGCCGGACAAGGTGGGTAAGGTTATTGCCGGTATCGGTGTGGCCCGTACCCTGGGATATGCAAAATATGGTGCGGCAGGAATGCTGACATTGTTTGTTCGGGGTGTCCTCTGTAACTGGATGGTCTCTACCGGTGTTGTTGGGGCCATGATTTCCACTTCGGTCAGCGGCAAGGTCATCGCCATGTGGATGCCGATTATGCTCTTCTTTGGAATGACCTTCGAACACTCTGTTGTCAACATGTTTCTGTTTCCATCCGCCTTGCTCATGGGTGGGGATTTCTCGATTATGGATTACATGATATGGAATGAGATCCCGACCGTTCTGGGAAATCTGGTTGGAGGGCTTTCGTTCACTGGGCTGACTCTGTACACCACGCATCTTAAAACAGCGCCCAAGCGTACCTTCGATTAAATTTATGGTGTCAAAATTCAAGACGGACCGGCTAAAAATCTCTGTAGGGCAATATTCTGATAGGGGGCGCAAGAAAACCAATCAGGATTTTCACGGTATCTGCATACCGATAGAGCCCCAATTGAGTTCAAAGGGCGTTGCCATTGCCGTGGCCGACGGGATCAGTAGCAGTGAAGTAAGCCAGATTGCCAGCCAATACGCAGTAACAGGCTTCCTGGAAGACTACTATTGCACTTCGGAGGCCTGGTCTGTAAAGACCTCGGTGGAACGCGTACTGGCCGCAACAAATTCCTGGTTGCATTCACAGAACCAGCACAGCCAGCACCGTTACGATAAAGACCGGTGCCATGTGTGCACGCTGAGCGTGATGGTCATCAAGTCCACAACTGCCCATATTTTCCATGTGGGAGATTCACGGATCTACCGGTTGTGTGATCATCACGTCCTGGAGCAATTGACCAATGATCATCGGATTTGGGCATCGCCGGATCAAATCTACCTCAGTCGCGCCCTGGGCATCAATCCACAACTGGAAATTGACTACCAAACGCTGCATGTGGAAAAGGACGACGTTTTTATTTTTGCGACAGATGGTGTTTATGAGCATGT
>JAGWPH010000255.1 GCA_028870615.1 Betaproteobacteria bacterium | reverse complement strand
TGGGTTTGTTAAGGGGGGGCCGCCCCGGCCCTGTGGTGGCCCTGCGCGCCGACATGGATGCCTTGCCAATCAAGGAAGCCGTGGACCTGCCCTTTGCTTCCACGGCCACCGCTCAGTTCGAAGGGCGCGAGGTGGGCGTCATGCATGCTTGCGGGCACGACTGCCACACGGCCATTCTGATGACTGTTGCCCAGGTTCTTGCAGGCTGCCGCGAGCAACTGCCTGGCACCATCAAATTCATTTTTCAACCCGCCGAAGAAAGTCCACCCCAAGGTGAAGAAGGCGGTGCCAAACTGATGATCCGCGAAGGCGTGCTGGAAAATCCGCGACCCGAAGTGATTTTTGGACTGCATGTCTTTGCCGGCATGGAGAGCGGCACCTTGAGTTATCGCTCCGGCCCCGCCATGGCAAGCTCGGATACCTTGCGCATCGTCATCGAAGGTCGGCAGACCCATGGCGCCATGCCCTGGTATGGTGTCGATCCGATCGTGGTTGCATCCCAGGTGGTTCTGGGGCTGCAAACCATCCAGAGCCGTCAGCTGGACGTGACACACGAACCCTCCATCCTCACGGTAAGCAGCTTCCACGGAGGCGTACGGGACAACATCATTCCCGAGCGCGTGGAATTGCTGGGCACCATCCGCACTTTTGATGAAGCCATGCGCGCCGATATCGCGCGGCGTGTCACCACGACCGCTGAAAAGATTGCGGAAAGTGCCGGTGCCCGGGCGCTTGTGCAGATCGAACAAGGGTATGCAGTCACCATCAACCATGCGGCGCTGACGCGCGCCATGGTCCCAACGCTGGAGCGGGTAGCCCACCCTGACCGGGTACGGGTGGCCCAAAAACTGACGGGATCCGAGGATTTTTCAAGCTTCCAGGAACAGATCCCCGGGCTGTTCTTCTATGTGGGGGTCACTCCCAAAGGCACGCCCAGGGGGCAGGTGGCACCCAATCATTCATCGCATTTCCAGGTGGATGAGAGCGCCTTGCCGCTGGGTGCCCGTGCCCTGGCGCATCTCGCCGTGGATTACTGCTTTGCCAGGAACAGCCAGGTCCCAATGACCGAATCCGGATTGAGTGACATGGATTCAATCCCCTCTTCCATCAACCAACGCGCCAGATCAGGGTGATCAGAAGGACCCTGTCCGCAAATCCCCACGTACTTTCCGGCCCGGAGACAGGCGCTGATGGCAAGATGCAACATGGCTTTCACGGCAGGATCGCGTTCATCGAAGGCCTGGGCCACCAAACCCGAATCCCGATCCACAGCCAGGGTCAACTGCGTCAGATCGTTGGACCCGATGGAAAATCCATCAAAGCGCTCGAGAAACTGGTCTGCCAGGATTGCGTTGGAAGGAATTTCACACATCATCACAATCCGCAGTCCATTCTCGCCGCGCTTGAGCCCCAATTCCTGCAACAGCGCCAGGGTGCGATCGGCTTCGGCCAATGTGCGCACAAAGGGCACCATGATCTCGACGTTGACAAAGCCCATCTGGTCACGCACCCGCTTGAGTGCCTGGCATTCCAGTTCAAAGCAATCCCGAAACGACGCAGCGGTGTAGCGTGAAGCGCCGCGAAACCCCAGCATGGGATTTTCTTCATGGGGCTCATAGCTTTTGCCGCCGATCAGATTGATGTATTCGTTGGACTTGAAATCCGACAGGCGAACAATGACTTTCTTGGGCCAGAAGGCCGCTGCAAGGGTGGAAATGCCCTCTGCCAGTTTTTCCCGATAAAACGCCACAGGATTGCTGTAACCGTGCGTCTTTTCCTCCACCTCCGCCTTGAGGCCGGCAGGCAGATCAGGATATTCAAGACAGGCCTTGGGGTGAATGCCGATCATGGCACTGATGATAAATTCCAGGCGCGCCAGTCCAACCCCGTCATTGGGCAGCCGCTGGAAGGAAAACGCCAGCTGCGGATTGCCCACATTCATGGTGATCTTGACCGGAAGGGGAGGCATGTGTTCCAGCGTCATTGAAGACACGTCAAAACCCAGGATGCCCCGATAAATGTTTCCGGTCTCGCCCTCTGCACAGGACACGGTGACTTCTGAAACGGCCTTGAGCACCTCGGTTCCGTTTTCACAACCCACCACGGCAGGAATTCCCAGTTCGCGGGCAATGATGGCCGCATGACAGGTGCGTCCCCCGCGATTGGTCACGATGGCGGAGGCCCGTTTCATGATGGGTTCCCAATTGGGATCCGTCATGTCCGTCACCAGCACATCTCCGGGGTTGACCTGATTCATCTGGGACACATCGAAAATGATGCGGACCGGTCCGGCTCCGATTTTCTGGCCAATGGCGCGGCCCGTCGCCAGCAGCTCTCCATGCTCCTTGAGCGCGTAGCGTTCCAGACTGTCAGCCCGCTTGCGGGAGGCCACTGTTTCCGGGCGGGCCTGCAGAATGTAGAGCTTGCCATCCACGCCATCGCGCGCCCATTCCACGTCCATGGGACGCCCATAATGGGTTTCGATGATGACCGCATAGCGCGCCAGTTCTTCCAGTTCGGGGTCGTCAAGACAGAAGCGGTGCCGGTCGGCCAGCGCGGTCTCCACCGTGGTCACCGTGCGTCCGGCAGCCTTGTCTGTGCTGTAGATCATGCGGGTGGCCTTGGAACCCAGGTTGCGCATCAGGACCGCGGGGCGCTGCTGCGCCAGCGCCACTTTGCTGACGTAGTACTCGTCCGGATTGACGGCACCCTGCACCACGCTTTCCCCAAGCCCCCAACTGGCCGTAATAAACACCACCTGGTCGAAACCAGACTCGGTGTCCATGGTAAACAGCACGCCACTGGCGCCCACATCGCTGCGGGCCATGCGCTGGATGCCCGCCGAAAGCGCTACTTCAGAATGGATAAACCCCTGGTGAACGCGATAGGCAATGGCGCGATCATTGTAGAGCGACGCAAACACCTGTTTGACCGCTGCCATGACCTGGTCTATTCCCGTGATGTTCAGAAAGGTTTCCTGCTGACCGGCAAAGGAGGCGTCCGGCAAATCTTCCGCCGTGGCAGAAGAGCGCACGGCGACAGCCGGCGCCGCCCCGGACTCGGCTTCCAGCCGTGCATAGGCTGCGGCGATTTCCCTGCTCAACCGCTCGGGCAATGGGGCCTCCAGTACCCAACGACGAATCTCGGCACCCGTCCTGACCAGGGCTTCCACATTGTCCACATTGAGGGCGCCCAGCACGGCTTCGATGCGGCCAGCCAATCCCCCCTGTGCCAGGAAATCGCGGTAGGCAGCGGCAGTGGTGGCAAAGCCGCCCGGCACACGGACCCCTGCCCCGTCCAACTGGCTGATCATTTCCCCCAGGGAAGCATTTTTGCCTCCGACAGAATCCACGTCGGTCATGCGAAGATTCTGGAACCAGCGGATATATTCCGTTGCCATGACGCCCTCTAACCTATAAAAGTTGTCTATTATAAGACATCTGTTATGCTGCGGATAACCTTTTCAGGATTTGGTGAACCCGATGAAACGCAGTGTTTTTTATGTCTCGGATCGCACCGGCATCACCGCCGAAATGCTGGGACAAAGCCTGATCACCCAGTTTGACAGCTTTCAGTTCCAGCGTTACACGCTGCCTTTCATAGACAGCCCGGAGCGTGCCCGGGAGGCCATTGCCGCCATCAATCTGGCCGCCAAAACCGATGGCCAGCGCCCTCTCGTTTTCAGCACCCTGATCAACGAATCGGTGCGCCGGACGCTTCGGACCGCAGAGGCCCTGGTGCTGGATTTTTTCGAGGTGTTCATTGCCCCCCTGGAATCCGAGCTGGGGGCGCCATCCTCCCATGCCGTCGGCAAATCCCATGGCACGGGAGACCTGCATACCTACACCCAGCGCATGAATGCCATCAATTTCAGCATGGCCCACGACGATGGCGCTGCCGGCAAGGGACTGTCTGAGGCGGAGATCATCCTGGTGGGTGTCTCGCGCTGCGGCAAAACACCGACCAGCCTGTACCTGGCCATGCAATTTGGGATCAAGGCCGCCAACTACCCTTTGATTCCGGAGGACCTGGACAAGCAGCAGCTTCCTTCCGCGTTGCTTCCGTGGCGTAAAAAACTATGGGGGCTGTCGATCCGCCCGGAACGCCTGCACCAGATCCGTTCCGAACGCCGCCCTGACAGCAGCTATGCGTCCCTGGCCAACTGCCGTCATGAGACTCAGGCGGCCGAGGCGATGATGCGCGCCCAGGGCATCCCTTTTCTGGAATCCACCAACATGTCGATTGAGGAATTGTCCACCACCATCCTGCACCAGACCGGGCTGGTGCGGCACCTGTACTAGCGGGATTGCTGGCGCAACC
Source organism: Betaproteobacteria bacterium (assembly GCA_028870615.1). Classification (GTDB taxonomy): domain Bacteria; phylum Pseudomonadota; class Gammaproteobacteria; order Burkholderiales; family Ferrovaceae; genus JAJZRV01. The sequence continues at coordinate 3,532 of JAGWPH010000255.1, read as the reverse complement.
GTTCGAACATCACAATGGAACCCGCCACGGCCGCATTGAGAGATTCGATCCCTGCCTTCATGGGAATGTGCAGACGTTCATGAATGCAGGCCAGGAGTGCCGGCGATATCCCGGCCCCTTCGTTACCGATCACGAAAGCGATGGTTCCGGTGAGGTCCACCCTGAAATAGGGACGTGCGTCGTGCAGGGTGGCCCCAACAACCCGCCCTCCAAAACGCGATGCCAGCCCGGGCAAGGCCACGCCCTCATACAATTCAAGCTTGAAGTGCGCCCCCATTCCCGCGCGCAACACGCGCGGCGCCCAGGCCAGGGCACATCCCGCTGAAAGAAAGACGCGGGGCAGGCCTGCGGCCGCAGCGGATCGAAGCAGCGTGCCCAGATTCCCTGGATCCTGGATGTCCTCCAACATCAGGCAAGGCCCCAGCGCACCCGCAGGCAGCGCCGCCGCGGGAATCTTGATGATGGCGGCAATCCCCAGCGGGGACTGGACCGTGGCGCACTCGACAAACAGGGCATCGCTCAACACAACGGGCTCGGGCAGCAGGTTTCGGGCCAGCAGGCGGACCACTTCCGGATGACGCAGCCCGCTCTCGCTCACCAGCAGGGTTTGCAGCGGGCCCAGTGCGGATCCTGCATAAGCCTCCACCAGATGCACGCCATCCAGCACCGTCTGCCCCAACTTGTGACGGCTCCGTGACGAATGCACCAGGCTGGCAAATTGCCTGGCCAGCGGGTTGTCGCGGGAACGGATCACCCGCATCGGCAGGCACTCACGGGGGCAAAGGACAGGCGGTGATGTGGACTCACCCCATGTTCGCGCAGGCGCGCAAGATGAAGCGCCGTCGGATAGCCTTTGTGACGTTCGAACTGGTATTGGGGATAGTCACACGCCAGGGCCTCCATGACACGATCGCGCCCGGTCTTGGCCAGGATGGAGGCGGCAGAGATGGCGGCGACCCGAGCGTCCCCCTGCACCACGGCAATCGTCCTCATGGGCAGGACCGGACCATACAGCCCATCCACCACCACGACCCCGGGCACCACACCAAGACCTTCGATCGCCCGGCGCATGGCCAACAGCGTCGCCTGCAAGATGTTGAGTTGATCGATCTCGGCCACGCTGGCAAATGCCGTGGACCAGGCCAGTGCCTCCGCCTTGATGCGCTGCTCCAGCGTGGCACGCTGCCCGGCGCTCAGTTTTTTGGAATCGGCAAGCCCGGGAATGGGCCTGTCGGGATGGAGCATGACAGCGGCGGCACTGACCGGGCCGGCAATCGGGCCTCGACCCGCTTCATCCACGCCGCACAGCAGCCCCGCCGGAAAATCCAGGGGTTGCCCGACCCGAATGATGCGCTCAGGGCGCATGTTGCAAGGCCTGTGCAATGCCCTTCAGGATCCCCTGATGCGAGTCCGCGCGCAGCAGGTGATGCAGGCGCTCAAACGACTGCACCATGGCGTATTGCGCGGCCGGGTTGTTCAGGAGACCGGTCAGGCAGGCCGCCAGGCTTTCCGGCGTGGCGTTTTCCTGGATCATCTCAGGCACCACGGGTTGATCCAGGATGATATTGGGCAATCCAAAAAACCTGGAGGTAGTGCGTCGACGCACCAGCCAGGCCGTCAAGGCAGAAAGACGATAGGTGATGACCATCGGACATTTCAACAGGGCCGCTTCGAGGGTGGCGGTCCCGGAAGCCACCAGAGCCACATCGGCGCCGGCGAGCGCCTCCTGGGCCCGACCTTCCAGCAGACGGATATCAAGATGCTGCGGGGAGCGCCGCAACACCTGTTCGAACAGGTTCCGGGTCTGCTGGTTGACGAGGGGCACCAGAAACCGGGCACGCGGAAAATGCAACGTCAGGAGCGCTGCCGTATCCACGAACAGTTGCGCATGAAACTCAAGCTCCGAGACGCGACTGCCTGGCAGCAAGGCCACGATCGGCGTTGCGCCCCCATCGCCGAAGGACCGGTGCGCAGCCGCGCGGTCGATCTGTTCCGGAATTTGCTGCGCCAGGGGATGTCCGATATCGGTGATTGGAATACCCGCCCGCTCGAAAATCGGACGCTCGAAGGGAAAGATGGAAAGTATGCCCGTAACGGCATCACGGATGGCCGGCAAGCGATTGGCGCGCCAGGCCCAGACTGTGGGTGCAACCATCTGCAACGTGGGAATGCCGGCGCGCTTGAGTTGTTTCTCCAGGGCCAAATTGAAGTCGGGTGCGTCGATTCCGATGAAGAGGTCGGGCGGAGAAGCCAGAAAATGCCGGACCAATTGCCGGCGAACCGACAGGAGCCTGGGCAACGCGCGCAGGACCTCCAGGTAACCGCGCACCGAAAGCATCTCCATGGGAAAGATCGAATGCGCGCCCAGGCCCCGCATGCGCGGACCTGCGATCCCCTCAAAAGCAGCTTCGGGATAGCGCATCCGCACGGCTTCAATCAACGTTGCTCCCAGTGCGTCGCCTGATGCTTCGCCTGCCACAACGCCGATGCGCATGATCAGCGCACAATACCGCGGGAAGAGTGCGTCAGAAAATCCAGCATTTCCTGCACGCGGGGCGCCTGTTCTGCAATCCGAGCGATTTCACCACGTGCTTCTTCCAGACTGAGCCCGGTGCGGTAGAGCTTACGGTAGGCCCGTTTGATGGCTGCGATTTCTTCCGCGCCAAACCCGCGCCGGCGCAATCCTTCGCTGTTGATGCCATGGGGTGCTGCAGGATGCCCGGCCACCATGACAAAGGGCGGCACGTCCTGGGTGATCACCGCCGAAATGCCAATAAAGCTGTGCGCCCCCACCCGAACAAATTGATGAACCCCGACAAACCCGCCAAGTACGGTCCAGTCGCCCACGTGGACATGGCCGGCAAGGGTGGCGTGATTGGCAAAGGTGGTATGGTTGCCGACCTGGCAATCATGCGCGAGATGCACATAGGCCATGATCCAGTTGTTATTGCCCAGTCGGGTGGTGCCCACGTCATCTTCCGTACCGATATTGAAGGTGCAGAATTCGCGAATGGTGTTGTCATCGCCCACTTCGAGGGCGGTGTTTTCACCGTGGTATTTCTTGTCCTGGGGAGCCCCCCCCAGGACACTGAACGAATGAATCCGGTTGCGCGCCCCGATGGTGGTCCGTCCCGTGATGGAAACATGGTCCGCAATGGTAGTGCCGGGGCCAATGCGTACCTGTTCCCCGATGATCGAGTAGGCCCCAACCGTGACATCATCTGCCAGCCGGGCTCCTGGATGAATGAGGGCACTCGGGTGAATCATGCTTCAAGCACTTTTTCCGTACACAGCAGTTCCGCTTCAGTCACCAGTTGGCCATTGACCGTCGCCTGCGTCGCAAACTTCCACACCCGGTAGGATTGGCGCAACAGTTTGGCTTGCAGCGTCAGCTGATCGCCTGGAAAAACCGGGTTTCTGAAGCGTGCCTTATCAATCCCTACAAAATACGTGACGATTTTACCGCCGGGCTTGACGCCTTCGGTCTTGAAAGTCAGCAACGCCGCAGCTTGCGCCAGTGCTTCGATGATCA
>JAGWPH010000254.1 GCA_028870615.1 Betaproteobacteria bacterium | reverse complement strand
TCAGCCACCGTGGTGTTTGTGGTCATGGCTATCGTTCTGATCATCCGCCCTGCCGGTTTGTTTGGACGGGAAAAATAATGCGCCGATTCGTCGTGGGATTGGTATTGCTGGCCGGAGCCTTGGCCCCCACCGTGCTCTATCCGGTGTTGTTGATGAAAGTGCTGTGCTTTGCCATTTTCGCCAGCGCCTTCAATTTGCTGCTGGGTTATACCGGATTGTTGTCCTTTGGCCATGCTGCATTTTTTGGTGGTGCCGCGTACGTTGCGGGATACCTGATCAGGGACATGGCTTGGCCGGTCGGTGCGGCTTTGATCGCCAGTACCCTGGCCGCAGCTCTGATGGGTTGGGTAGTAGGGTTACTGGCCATTCGTCGACAAGGCATCTACTTTGCCATGATTACCCTGGCGCTTGCCCAGATGGTCTATTTTATCTGCTTGGAAGTCCCCCAGACGGGCGGAGAAGACGGCCTTCAGGGCGTGCCACGCGGAACACTGGCGGGTCTTGATTTATCCAATGACCTGACCCTCTACTATGTCATCCTGTTCCTGTCGGTGCTGGTGTTTGCCCTGATCTACCGCACCATTCACTCTCCTTTTGGACAGGTCCTGAAAGCTATTCGCGAAAATGAACCGCGCGCCATCTCTCTGGGGTACGACGTAGCGCGTTACAAGCTGTTGGCCTTCGTGCTGTCTACCGGTCTCGCAGGATTGGCTGGTTCACTGAAAATGCTGGTCTTCAAATTTGCCAGCCTGACGGACGTGCACTGGCACATGTCAGGCGAGGTGGTACTGATGACGATACTGGGCGGCATCGGCACCGTGTGGGGCCCCATTGTGGGCTCTTCCATCATCGTGGTACTGGAAGACCAGTTGGCGGATAAGGTGGGCTCCCTCGTGACCGTCATCATGGGCAGCATTTTTGTCGTGTGCGTGCTGCTGTTCCGACGCGGTATCGTGGGTGAAGCTTCGGCATTTTATCAACGCATGCTGGGCAATCGAAAATAATCCACAGAATTGATCTAACGCAAGGAGACGCACAGAAGCTGCCCTATACTCGCGTCTTTGCCAGCAGGGTCTGCCGCCATGGCCTATGCCGACTTGCGTGCCTTTTTAAACGATTTGGAACAACGAGGAGACTTGCTGCGGGTATCGGACGAAGTTGATCCCCACCTGGAAAGTACGGCTCTCTGCCAGCGTAGCCTGCGTGCTTCCGGCCCGGCCCTATTGTTTACCCGACTTCGTGGCTCCCAACGTCCTCTGCTCGGCAATCTGTTTGGGACATCGCAACGCATTCACGCGGCGCTCCATCGGCGTGCCATCCGTTCCTTCCGCGAATTGGGCGAAATGTTGGCAGCACTCAAGGAACCCCGGATCCCCCGCGGTTTGGAAGGTTGGCTTCAATCCTGGCCAGAGTACGCCCAACTGGCCCATGTCCGCCCCCATACAGTGGCTCGTGCCGCTTTTGAAGAACAGGTTCTGGAAGGTCCTGACATTGATCTCGCCCTGCTACCCATCCAGCAGTGCTGGCCTGAAGATGCCGGTCGCCTGATCACCTTCGGTCTGGTCATTACCCGAGGATTGCGCCAGGAGCGCCAGAATGTGGCCGTCTATCGACAGCAGGTAATCGGTCGCAATCGCGTCATCATGCGCTGGCTGGCCCATCGGGGCGGCGCACTGGATTATGCAGACTGGACCGCACGCCATCCCGATAAACCGTTTCCTGTGATGGTGGCTCTGGGTGCCGACCCGTGTACGCTTCTGGCTGCGGTGGCGCCAGTGCCTGACACGCTTTCCGAGTACGAATTCGCCGGATTGCTGCGCGGTCAATCCACACCCCTGCGCCGCGGTCATCTGACCAACCTGGATGCACCTGCTGGTGCCGAGATTGTCCTGGAAGGCCACATCTACCCCAATGACCGGGCACTGGAAGGGCCCTTTGGTGACCACACAGGGTACTACAACAGCCAGGCAGAATTTCCCGTATTCACCATCGAGCGTATGAGCTTGCGACGAGATGCCATATATCACTGCAGCTATATGGGCCGCGCCCCGCTTGACGAACCATCGGTGTTGGCTCACGCCCTCAACGATATTTTTGTCCCTATCCTGACCCGTGTCTTTCCCGAAATCCGGGATTTCTATCTGCCTCCGGAAGCTTGTTCCTACCGGATCGCGGTGGTCAGCCTGCATAAACAATACCCGGGACACGCCCGCCGCATCATGATGGGTATCTGGTCCTGGTTGCGCCAGTTTACCTATACCAAATTTGTGATCGTGGTCGATGAAGACATTGATATTCGCAACTGGGCTGAAGTTATCTGGGCTATTTCCACGCGCATGGATCCGGTCCGGGATTGCCTGCTGATCGAGAATACACCCATTGACTACCTGGACTTTGCCAGCCCGGAAGCCGGCCTGGGAGGCAAAATGGGGCTCGATGCCACCCACAAGTGGCCGGGTGAAACCCATCGTCCCTGGGGGCGTCCCATCGTACCCGACCAAGCAGTGGCAGCCCGCATGGAATCTCTCTGGCAACGACTCTTCACGAAGGAATCCTCATGACCATGGAACTTGTCTGCCCCGCCGGAAGTCCAGCTGCGCTGGCAGCAGCATTGGAACAAGGTGCCGATGCCGTCTATCTGGGATTGCGCAATTCCACCAATGCGCGCGCGTTCCCCGGCCTCAATTTTACTCCGGAGGCTTTGGCCGATGCCGTCAGCCAAGCCCATGTGCGCGGGTGCAAAATCTACCTGGCTTTGAATACCTATCCCACGTCGGATCACATGGCGCTATGGAAAAACAGTATCGATATCGCTGCCAACGCCGGCGTCGATGCCCTGATCATTGCCGAAATGTCCTTGCTGGATTACGCAGCCCGCCATTATCCTGGCACGCCGCGCCATCTGTCGGTTCAGGGCTCAGCCACCAGCCCGGCCGCCCTGCGCTTTTTTCATGAGCAATTTGGCATTACCCGAGCCGTGCTGCCGCGTGTGCTGTCGCTTGCCCAAGTAGAGCGGGTTTGCGAAAAATCTCCGGTGGGTATCGAAGTGTTTGCCTTCGGGAGCCTGTGCATCATGGTGGAAGGGCGATGCCATTTGTCGAGTTATGTCACCGGCCAATCTCCCAACTGTCATGGGGTTTGTTCTCCGGCGCATCATGTTCATTGGGAAGAACTCCCAGGCGATCAGCGCCGGGTGCGCCTTAACAAGATACTGATCGATGAGTTCAAGGCCGGAGAGTCCGCCAGTTACCCCACGGTTTGCAAAGGACGCTATCTGGCGGGCGGGGCCTTGTTCTATGCCCTGGAAGAACCCACCAGCCTCAATACCCTTTCATTGCTGCCGCGCCTTGCCGAGGCCGGTGTGGTGGCGCTTAAGATCGAAGGGCGCCAGCGTGGGCCCGCCTATGTCGCCAAAGTCACCCGTGTCTGGCGTCAGGCGCTGGATGCTCTCCAGCAGCAAGAGCCCTTTGTGGTACGCCCTGAGTGGCAAGCCGCACTCACTCACGTAGCCGAAGGGCACCAAACCACCTTGGGTCCCTATCACCGACCCTGGCACTAACCCTCGGCACAACGTCCATCATCCGGAGTCATGCATGAAAATCAGTCTGGGACCACTGCAGTATTTCTGGAAAAAATCAGAAGTCCTCAATTTCTATCAGGCCGCCGCAGGCTGGCCCGTTGATGTGTTCTATTTGGGCGAAACGGTCTGCAGTAAACGTCGCGAACTGCGTTTGCGCGACTGGCTCGCTCTGGCCGAGACTCTGGCGGATCAGGGTCATGAAGTCGTCCTGTCCTCACTGGCCCTGATTGAAGCGGAGTCTGACCTCGCCACCCTGCAGCATCTGGTGGACAATAAAAAATTCAAAGTAGAGGCCAATGACCTGTCTGCTGTGCAGCTCTGTCATGAACATCAGATCCCTTTCATTGCCGGCCCTACTCTCAACATTTACAACCATGAAGCACTCGCCCTGCTGCAACGGTGCGGGTTGATCCGCCTGGTGCTGAGTGTGGACCAGGGAGCACAACAGTTGGAGGCCTTGCAGCGCCAGGTCCGCCTCGCGGCACAACCTTTTCCGGAATTAGAGGTATTGGTGTGGGGAAGAATACCGCTGGCCTACTCTGCACGTTGTTTCACCGCTCGTGCCCGTAACCTGGCTAAAGACGACTGTGGATTATGCTGTCTGGAATACCCAGATGGATTATTGGTGGAAACGCGAGAAGGCCAATCGTTTCTCTGCATCAACGGCATTCAGGTGCAGAGTGCCGCATGCTGCGACTTGGGTCCTGAGTTAAATGAACTGGTGGAGCTTGGAGTAGATTACCTGCGCATCACACCGCAGCGGCAGGACACTGATCTCGTGGTCCGGCGCTTTGCCGAAGCCTTGTCAACCCGAACACCTCCAGCGCGTCATGGGGATTGCAATGGATATTGGCACGGGGGTGCCGGAATGGCGCAAATCAACACCCTGAAACTTTGACCAATTACGACGGAGCCTGACCGCCATGTCTTTGTCACACCTATTAACCCCGGAGAATATCCCCGGGCCCGTGCTGCGCCTGTTGCCACCCCCTCGAGTGCTGGCATGCGGTATGCGCCTGGTTTCTGCCAACTGGCAAGGGCGGGTGCTGACCGGCCTGATGAATCGCCTGGTCCTTTCCACACTGCCCCCCGCTACGTTGCATTTTTTGGAACGACGGCGATTGGCCATCGAAGTGGAAGATCTGAGATTGCGATGGGTCTTCATGGGTGAGGGCCCGCGCCTGCTGGCACTTCCTGTGGATACAACGGCCGAGGTGACGATTCGTGGCCGCGTTCTCGACTTGTTATTGCTGGCAAGTCAACTGGAAGATGCAGATACTTTGTTTTTTCAGCGACGACTCACCATGACCGGGGATACCGCCTTGGGACTGGAAACCCGCAACGTGTTGGATCAACTTCCTTGGGAACGATTGACGCCCGGACTGCGCATCACCCTCAACCATCTGGCCCGATTTGCGCAGGCAGCGCATGATGCGCGCAGCAAATAAACTGTAAACAGCGATCACTGTCCACAAGTTAATTATTAGGACACGAAGATCTACGTAGGGCTACTTCGTGCCCATAAGGGAGGGATTGGTTATCAAAAGCAGATACCTGTCTATGCTACGAATTTGAAGCATAAGAAGCCGTTCCCTGCCCCGCCCCTACAACGTGAACCTCCCCTCGTGGAACAATTTCAGGCATGCATCAACAACAGCGGCATCGTAGATTATGCCGCGACCGCGTTCGATTTCCTCCAAAGCGGCTTCAATTCCCAAGGCCGGGCGATACGGTCGGTGCGAAGACATCGACTCGACCACATCTGCCACTGCAATGATGCGGGACTCGAGGAGGATTTGATCGCCTTTGAGTCCCTGAGGATACCCGGAACCATCGAGCCTTTCATGGTGCTGCCATACCATGGTCGCGATAGGCCAGGGATATTTGATGTCCTTGAGAATGTCGTACCCGGATTGTACATGCTGCTTCACAAGCGAATATTCGATATTCGTCAATCTGTTGGGTTTTGAAAGAATTTCCGCAGGGATGCTGATTTTGCCCAGGTCGTGAATACTCGAGGCGAGTTCGATGCCTCGAATTGTTTCTTCCGGTAATCCGATCTCTTTCGCGATGACCGCTGCCAACCGGCTAACGCGTGATTGATGGCCGGAGGTATAAGGGTCACGCGCCTCGACAGTGTCTGCGATGGCCTTGATGGAATCTTCCAGACTCTGCCGCAGTAGTTCCTGATGGTGGAGGTGTTCATAACGCGTTCGCAAAGTAGCAATGCCGAAGGCAAGATCTTCAGCAAGTTCCTGCAGCAGTTTTACTTCGGTTTCGTCAAAAGCATTAGGCACGGATGCATAGATACTTAGTGCCCCCAACGTACCTGTAGAACTTTTGAGCGGCAGCGATATTCCGGATTGAAAACCACGTTTGATTTGCTCCTCCCGCCACGGCACCAGCGCTGGGTCATCCAAGGTGTTGCGGGAAATCTGGACGGTTCCTGTCCGAATGGCCGTGCCGGTAGGACCTCGGCCGAGATCGTTCTCTGCCCATGTGATTTCTGCATCCTCCAGATAGCCGTCTTCATCGCCATAATGGGCTACCGGCCGAACCGTCTTTTCCAAATCATGCTCTGGAAAACCGACCCAGGCCATGCGATAACCGCTTTTTTCTACGAGAATACGACAAACAGAATTGAACAGTTCGGGTTCGTTCACGGCGTGCACGAGCACTTCATTGCAGGCGCTGAGCGTTCGCAAGGCGCGGTTAGATATTTCCAGCACCCGCTCGGTATGCATACGTTCCGTAATATCGCGGAAATACCAAACCCGACCATAATAATAATCATCTATTCCAATCACTGGAGCAGAATACCTATCGATGATTCTGCCATCTTTAAGTTGTAGTTTATCGTGGCTTTTTTCTGCCACATGAGCATACAAATATCCGACCCTGGAAAGAAACTCATCCGGATTATCAACCAATTCAGTGGATAACTTCAGTACGGCTTCATCAGAACCTGCGGCTACCAGCTCCGGAGGAAGGTGAAACATCCCGATAAACTGGCGATTGTAGGAAAGTATTTTTGACTTCTCGTCTACCAAAAGTATGGCGTCGAGCGATGTTTCTTGCTGCGTCGTAAGGAGAATGTTCTTGAATTTCAATTCGGCTGCGCGCTCATTAACACGATCTTCCAATTGTTGGTTTAATATGAGAAGCTCGCCTTCTACCTTCTTGCGACGCATAACTTCATTCTGAAGTTCCAGATTTAAACGTGTCTGTTCCTGCAGACTCGGAATCGCGAGGGCGTGCGGCATCAAAAACCAAAGCATAATCGCTGTGGCGGCCGACATCACAGCGGTAAAAACCTTTATAGCGACATCGGCCCAGTAATCTGGCTGCCAAATGTTTATGACTGCGAAAAGATGAGTGGTGCCACAAGCCATGACAAAAGCGCCAAACAGGAAGAATACACTTCGGTATGGTAGATCCTGTCGCTTGTTGGCGAAGTACCACAGTGCAAATGGAATGGAGTAGTAGGAAACAGCAATGACGGAATCAGCTGCCACATAGCTCCATAGCAGTGATGGCGCCCATAGAAAGCAGTGGCCATGCGGCATGAATCCTGACGAATCAAAAAGTTGATTTAAGGAGTTCACTTTGTGCTTCTCCTTGGAAAAGTACTGAATTACGAGACTACAACGAGTTTATAAGACGCCGACTCTACGATAATCAGTATATGAATGTCCACCAACAGGCAACGACTTGGGCGGCCAGCATGACTGATAGCACTCACCCAGGCAATGGGCAGGTGCGTACGCTTAGGCGACGGTCGACTAGTTCAGGAGCAGACCTTGACGGAGAGCTACGAACCTCTACTGATGACTATTAGGTTCGGGTTCCTCAAGGGTCCCTTTCAGCAATCATTCTTTAGTAAGCGATCATTTGACCACACCTTGACGCCAGGTGGTAGCGGTGAGCTGGTTTTCGCTGTAATGAAGCCAGTGGATTTTCGGGATAACGGCGCGGATTGCGGCGATCAAGCCGCCAGACGCCAAGGCAAGAGGGCTTCGT
>JAGWPH010000253.1 GCA_028870615.1 Betaproteobacteria bacterium | reverse complement strand
TTTCAGCGCGCAACTAACTTACTATCGCTACTTTTTGGTGAGCGAAATTAACCAATTGTGACTGATCGTCAATCGGCCGGAAATTTGCCGGGATGGTTCCCGGGATGTCACTCTGATCCGGGGTTATTGAGTCATCTCGGGACGGGTGATGTTGACCCGAATCTCCAGGCCGCTTAATGACGCGACCTCTAATAGACTCAACAGCTTACGATTATAAATTAAATGCCTTCATTGCGCAAAACTTCTGTTATTTGGGAAGAAATCGATGAAGATGCTGACAATCAGCGCATCGATAACTTTCTGCTCAACCTGCTCAAGGGGGTTCCCAAGAGCCATGTATACCGCATTCTTCGAAGCGGTGAGGTGAGGGTCAATAGCGGCCGGGTGGATGCTACGTATCGCCTCAAGATCGGCGATCGGGTGCGAATTCCTCCGGTTCAGGTGGCGCCTGCCAAATCTGGCAGCATAAACGCCCCAAAATGGGGCGGTGCTCCGCTGGGTGAGGTGATCCTGTACGAAGACGAAGGCTTGCTGGCGCTCAATAAGCCTGCAGGTGTGGCCGTGCATGGAGGCAGTGGCATCAGTATCGGCGTGATAGAGCAACTACGAGTGGAACGCCCCAAAACGCGATTTTTAGAGTTGGTGCATCGATTGGACCGCGATACCTCCGGGATTCTGTTGGTGGCCAAAAAACGCAGTATGTTGGTTGCCATGCATGAGATGTTGCGCACAGGTGCCACGGACAAGCGCTATCTGGCGCTGGTGCGTGGCCAATTCAGGGAAGAGAAAAGGGTCGTCAAGGCCAGTTTGCACAAATTTCTCACAGAATCCGGTGAACGCCGCGTCATGGTTCGTGATGATGGCAAGGCATCGCAGACAGTTTTTCGACGCAGGCAACGGTTTCAGGAGGTCACACTACTGGAAGCCCAGTTAATGACCGGGAGAACTCATCAGATTCGCGTGCATTTGGCCCATTTAGGCTATCCCATTGCAGGAGATGATAAATATGGTGACTTTGCATGGAACAAGGTATGGGCCAAACAAGGCCTGAAGCGTATGTTTTTGCACGCAGCATCCTTGCGCTTTATTCATCCCGTACAGGCGACGCCACTGGTGCTGGAGGCCCCATTGCCGCCGGATCTTGCCCAATTTCTCGAACGTTTGACCCCGCTCGCCCATGCGCTATGATCTGATCGTTTTCGATTGGGATGGCACCATCATGGATTCCGCAGCGTTGATTGCTGAAACCATGATGGCAGCCTGTGCCCAGATGGGGTTGCCGGCGCCCCCAGCCGACCGTGCCCGGCATGTCATTGGAATGGGGATGATTGATGCCGTCCATCATGTGGCGCCTGACTTACCATCGGAGCAGCTGCCGCAACTCCTCGAATATTACCGGGCCCACTATCTTCCCAGAGAGCAGACACTTAGACCCTTCGACGGAATAGCCCAGCTTTTGCAGTCCCTGGATGAAGCGGGGCATCTGCTGGCGGTCGCCACCGGAAAACCCAGGGTAGGATTGGAGCGCGGCTTTGAGACGACCGGATTCAGGAAGCATTTCGTGGCCTCAAGGTGTGCGGACGAAAGCCGCCCCAAACCTGATCCTGACATGCTATTGCATTTGATGGAAATTACCGGAACTGTCGCGGACCGTACGCTGATGATCGGGGATACTTCCCACGATCTTTTAATGGCGCACAGTGCAGGAGTAGATGCAGCAGCGGTGACCTATGGGGCCCAGCCCCGTTTGTTTCTGGAACAGCATCCGGCGCGGGTGGTGGTAGACAGTGTGTCGGATCTGGCACGTTGGTTGGATGCCCAGAAGTGATCAGTTTTTAGAAGCCACGGGATTGACAATTACCCCATCTCGCACGGAATCTGAAGGATTGGCGACGATTCGTTCGTTTTCATTAAGTCCGGTAATGATCTCAATTGTCGTGCCGAAATCACGACCGGTAGTGACGGGTTTCAATTGAATGTGATTGCTTTGATCGATCACGGCAACCTTGGTGCCATCGGCACGCACGATCAAGGTGTTGGATGGCAGCATGATCACCGGGTTATCCAGCTTTAGGGTGAAATGTGCCTCGGCATAGCTGCCAGAGGTCAACACATGCTGGTCATTTGGAATTTTGACTTCCGTCAACAGGGTTTTGGAGCCGGGATCCAATGCTCCTGCGCTGCGTGCTACCTGGGCTGTAAAGGCGCGCCCCGGGTATTCGCTCAAATAAATGGAGACGGGCATGTCGTCGTGAATAAAACGGGCCTGACTTTGCGGAACGTTGACGAACAGGCGCAGGGGATTAGTTGATGACAGACGATACAGCCAGCCATTGGGATCCGGACTGTTGGCGGTGACCAGTTGACCCTTTTCCACGTTACGGTAGGTGATGCGGCCGGCAAATGGCGCGATTACCCGTTCAAAAGCCTGGCTCTCGCGATAGCGCCGAACATCCGCTTCATTGGCGTGGACGTCTGCGATACGAGCTTGCATTTGGGCTTCTTGTTCATCGACGATTTGTTGGGACAGGAATTTCTTGGTGAGTAGTTCCTTGGAACGTTTCAGGGTCGTGGTGGCAATTTGCAAGTTTGCTCGCGCAGATGCCAGGGCTGCTTCAGCATGGGCGAGATTTTGGTCTACTTCAGGGCTGTCGATGGTGAGCAATAATTGTCCTTCCCGAACCTCTGCACCAATATCTACGTTCCATTGTTTGACGTATCCGCTGGCGCGCGCATAGATCTGAGTTTCTCTGACCGGTTGCAAAGTACCGGGCAAAACCAGTTCAGACTCTGGTTTGGCTCGCGTAGCGGTGACGAAGGCCACGGTAGGCGTGGGCGTGGCCGTGGGACGTGGCGCGTTATTGGTAATGCCATACCGGTTAACCAAACCGATGGTCACCAGAACCAGTAGCAGGACGATCACGACCGCAATCGGTTTGAAGACTTGCCGCGTCCGTTGTTGAATCGTCGTGCGCAGCTTCGATTGGTTCGGATTTTCAGATGGTGTCATAAGATGCCCGTGAGTTATCAGATCGGGTCAGCGTGGGCGCTGACTGCATCAAAACGGTAGCCTTTGCGGATCATGAGCTCTTTGACCCAGGCAAAAACTACCGGTACAAAAACCAACGTAGCAATTGTAGCAACGAGAAGTCCGCCGATAACTGCACGGCCAAGAGGGGCATTCTGCTCGCCACCTTCACCCAATCCAAGCGCCATGGGCACCATCCCGATCAGCATGGCAGCAGCTGTCATCAACACCGGGCGCAGACGGGTAAAGCCGGCTTCGAGCGCGGCTTTGACCGGATCGGCCCCAGCGTACATGCAATCATTGGCAAATGTGACAACCAGGATGCTATTGGCCGTGGCGACGCCCAAGCTCATGATGGCTCCCATGAGTGACGGCACGCTAAAGGGGGTGGCTGTGACGAACAATATCCAAACGATTCCACATAGCGCTCCAGGTAAGGCCGTGATGATGATGAAAGGATCTGTCCAGGATTGAAAGTTGACGACCATCATAAAATAGATCAGCGCCGCGGCAAAAATGATGCCAAGTCCCAGGCGAATGAATGCATGATTCATGCTTTCCGCCTGCCCCCTCATAACCAGTCGCGTGCCAGGCGGTAGCCGGGGCGTCATGTCGTCGACAACCTTCTGGATATCTGAAGAGAGAGAGCCGAGGTCCCGGTCTTGAACATTTGCATAAATGTCGAATACGGGTTGCACATCATAATGGCTGATGACAGCTGGCGTTTGACGCCGCTCAATCGTGGCAATGTTGCTCAGCGGTTCGGTGGCGGCACCACCTTTGCCTGGTAACGGCATGTTCATGATCTGGTCGATGGATGAGATTTCCGATTGAGGGGTCTGTATGGCAATTGGATACCCAACGCCGGTTTTTGGATCTGGCCACAAGTTATAGGAGATGACCGAACTGGAACTCAATCCGATCAGAACATTATTGGCCGCATCGCGTTGGGTCATGCCGAGGTCGGCAGCGCGATTTCTGTTGACGTTGACCTGCAGTAGCGGGGCGTTGCTGATCTGGTGCCGATGCACATCCGCCGCACCCGGAATGGTGGCAATGCGCGTTTCGAGCTCCTGGGCAAGGGCCGGGATTTTGGGATCGAAGCCGGCAATCTGGATATCAATGGGGGCTGGAAGGCCGAAGTTAAGAATCTGGCTGACGATATCTGCGGGTTGAAAGAAGAAGGTTACCCCTGGGAATCGTTTTGGCAATTCATTGCGCAAAAAACGCACATAATCTGGCGTACGTTTCTGGTGATCCGGTTTCAGGGAAATCAGGATTTCGCCATCAGCGGAACTGATAGTCGGAGTGTCAGTGAAGGCCAGGTTTACGGATTGAGGTAAACCGATATTGTCCAGAATCAGATCGCGATCATGATCCGGAATCAATTGGCGCAAGGCATCTTCCACTTTGCCATAGAGGACCTCCGTTTCTTCCAACCGGGTTCCCGCAGGTGCAGTCACATGAATACGAATCTGTCCAGCATCTACAATTGGGAAAAAATCGCGTCCCACAAAAGGGATCAGGGCTAGCGTGGCTAGCACAATGAAGCCGAAAGTTAAAATTACGTTGCGGCGATGGTTGAGACAGGTTTCCAGAGCACCCATGTACAAGGTACGGAAGCGCTCAAAGGCGGATTCAAAACGCTGATGGTAGCCTGGGCTGACATGCGTGTGACCGGCATCCAACTCCTTGGGCAGCAGGTATTTGACCATGACCGGAACCAGGGTACGCGACAGCACCCAAGAGGCCAGCATGGCGTACACCACGGCCAATGCCAATGGCGTGAACAGGTATTTGGCAGGGCCGTTGAGGAACAATACCGACACAAACACAATGCAAATGGAAAGCGTGGAAACCAGCGTGGGCACAAAAATCTGGCGCGCACCCATCAAAATGGTCTCCTCCAGTGGTTTGCCCAGCTTGGCGTTACGGTGGACGTTTTCAATTTCTACCGTAGCGTCATCCACCAGGATTCCTACTGCCAGAGCGAGGCCGCCCAGTGTCATGATGTTGAAGGTCTCTCCCGTGGCATAGAGAATGATGAGTGAAGTCAGGATTGAAAGCGGAATGGAAATCACCACAATGAACGTGCTACGCACGCTCCCCAGAAACAATAGGATCATGCCTGCAGTCAAAAATGCAGCCAGGAGGCCTTCGCCGACAACGCCTTTAATGGCAGCCTTGACGAACAGGGACTGATCGAATAGTTCCGTTATTTGAATGTCTGGATACTGGACACGCAGTCCGGGCAGGATATCCTTGATACTTGCCACTACATCAAGAGTGGAGGCCTGTCCCGTTTTGAGTACAGTCAGCAGGGCGCCACGATGCCCTTCGCTGCGCACCACATTGGTTTGAACCCCAAAACCATCACGGACATGTGCCACATCCCGGATATAGATCCAGGAATTACCCACCCGCTTGATGGGAACATCGTTGAGTGCTTCGATGTTGGAGGGATTCATGTTCATGCCGACGATATAATCAGTCGTTCCAACTTTGGCATCCCCAGTAGGCAAGCTTAGATTCTGGTTGAGCAAGGCATTGTTGACGTCATCGGCACTAATTCCCTTGGCCATCATGGCAGCCGGGTCGAGATCCACCTGGATTTGGCGCGGTTTGCCCCCATAGGGGAGGGCCAGGCGCGCGCCTCTTACGGGGGCGATTGCAGTCCGGATTCGGTAGATACCAAAATCGTAGAGTTGCGACTCCGAGAGCTTGCTGCTGGACAGGGACATTTGAAGGATCGGAACACTCGAGGCTTCATAGCGCAATATCAGCGGAGGCACGGTACCGAGTGGCATGCGACGGATGATGGTTTGCGAGATGGATACCACCTGGGCC
The DNA here is from genome assembly GCA_028870615.1 of Betaproteobacteria bacterium. Classification (GTDB taxonomy): domain Bacteria; phylum Pseudomonadota; class Gammaproteobacteria; order Burkholderiales; family Ferrovaceae; genus JAJZRV01. The sequence goes on along the minus strand of JAGWPH010000253.1, from coordinate 2,449 downwards.
ACGGCTTCGGCAATCTTTACATTGGGTTGGAAGTACACCTTGATGACGGCGGCACCATTGACTGTCTGTGATTCAATGGAGCGTACGTCATTGACACCTGCGGATAATGAGTACTCGCTAAAGGTCGTGATGTACTTTTCCATCTGGGAGGGCGGCAGGCCGTTGTAGTTCCAGATGACACTTACGACAGGAATGTCGATGTTGGGAAAAATATCCGTGGGTGTGTTACGAATCGAAACAATCCCAAGCAGCAGAATCAGAATTGCGGCGACAACAAAAGTATAAGGGCGCCTTAGCGCCAGTCTTACAATCCACATGAGAGGTCAGGGAGGGTCTGCAGAGACGATAGTTGATTCATTCTAACATGCAGCCAGAAACAAAAAAACGGCCGGTTTGCGATCCAAGGGAGGGTGTGAAGTGCAGCGCCATTCCGCGACACTGGCGGTGCGAATGACCTGCCGTGGGCTGGTTAAATCTAGCGCCACGCAGAGCAATGCTCCTGGATTGAGGGTTTCCAACAAGGCTGTCAACAGCGCTGTGTTGCGGTAAGGCGTTTCAATGAAGATTTGGGTCTCGCGCTCCACGCGTGAGCGTTTTTCCAGCTGTAGGATGCGTGTGCGGCGAGTTGCATTGTCCACAGGCAGGTAACCCTGGAAGGCGAAACGTTGTCCCTCCAGCCCCGAAGCCATCAGTGCCAGCAGGATTGAAGAAGGTCCGATCATGGGGACCACGGTAAATCCCTGTTGATGGGCGAGACGCACCAATTGAGCGCCTGGATCGGCTACCGCAGGACACCCTGCTTCAGACATCAAACCTACATCAAACCCGGTGCTCAGAGGCTGAAGTAAGGAGGCGACTTCGGCTACTGGGGTATGTTCATTAAGTGTTGCCATGCGAATCGAAGCCAGCGGCGTCGGGTGGGCAAATTCTTTAAGGATGCGCCGGGCTGTTTTGGCGTCCTCAACAACAAAATGATTGAGGGCTCTGACTGTCTCTACAACCATTTTCGGAAGCTGTTCCAACCCATCAAAGTCCGTGAGAGGCACGGGGATCAGGAAGAGGCAGCCGCAATTTTGAGTTTCAGAGGTTTGGGCCATGGATTTTGCTACTCGTTCATGAGAATGTGTTGACGCCTGAGCTCAAAAGTTGTCATTGTAGCGGCATGACGATCGGGTACGGAATAGACGCACTTGCGGTGGGGGTAGGTGGCGCGCTGGGCGCTTGGTTGCGCTGGGGATTGTCGGTGGCCCTCAATGCGAGCCTGCCGCGTCTGCCCTTGGGGACCCTGACCGCTAACTTGCTGGGTGGTTTTATGATGGGGATACTCAGTGAAGGGCTGATGCTTCACTGGGTTCCAGAGTCTTTGCGCCTGTTGCTTCTGACAGGCTTTCTGGGGGGGTTGACGACGTTTTCCACGTTTTCTGCTGAAGTTGTGAACAGTTTCCGTCACGGACGATCGGGTTCGGCCATTCTTGAAATCCTGCTTCATACAGGGGGCTCCCTGGGGCTGACCTGGTGTGGAGTCGTGATGACGCGTGCCCTGCTGGGATAATCGTCAAGATGTTAGGGAATTTCGATTCCTTCATGCCGAAGCATGGTTGTCAGGCGAATCAGTGGTAAACCGATCAGTGCAGTTGGGTCGTCGCTTTTGACCCATTCCAACAGCGTGATGCCCAAGGTTTCGATACGACCGCTTCCGGCGCAGTCGTAAGGTTGGTCAGCTTTCAGGTAGCGTTCGATCTGGTTGTCGCTGAGTATCCGATAGCGAACTGTTGATACCACTCTATCCTGTTGTATCTGACCTGTCATGGCATTCAAAAGACACAGCGCGGTATGGAATGCCACCTCCTGACCGCTTGCCTTCTGCAGTTGCCGGACGGCGTTGGCATGATTTCCGGGTTTTCCTACCAGACGCCCTTGCAACAGGGCAATTTGGTCACTGCCCACAATCAGGGCATGGGGGTGCGTTTCAGCGATCTTGCGCGCTTTGGCTTCGGCCAGGCGCTCACAGGTAGCGAGCGGGGATTCGTTGGGTAATGGTGATTCATCCAGGTGAGGGGTAATGGCTTCAAAAGGTAAACACAGGCGGGAAAGCAGTTCACTCCGATAGGGAGAGCCGGAAGCTAAAACCAGAGAAGGCATGGAACGAACTCACGTTTTTATGGATTGCATACTATAGCAAGGTCTGCAAAAACCTCGTTAAGTCTTTGACAATATGGGAAAGAAGCACTAGAATGCCCGCCTTATGTTTGAAGCTCCCATCCTGGATCCGGTGCGCTTCACAGCGCAGGGCGAGGTCGTTGAAGGTCACGGTTTTCCGGGAGATCTCGAGCGACTGAAGGGAGTACTCTTTTCAGCTGAAGGCGAGTTTCATTTTCGCATCGCGGGGGGAAGGGGACCCGATGGGTCGCCTATGATCACGACTCATCTGGATGGCTGGGTCATGTTG
>JAGWPH010000252.1 GCA_028870615.1 Betaproteobacteria bacterium | reverse complement strand
GCAAAGGTTTTTGCTTCGTCCTCGCCAAACCACTTGGTCAGTCCCTGGGCCCTGACAGCCAGATTTGCCACGTCAACTCCTGAAGATGTCAAACGGCTCGATCCGGATAACTTTGCGGATACCGATGTAGCTGGAAACGCCTGCGATGATCAGCACCATGACAAAAGCCAGTCCGAGATTGGCGTAAGTGATCTGGGCTGCATAATCGGGCAATCTCAGCCTCGCCACCACAATGAGGGTCGTGGCCAGGCCCACCCCCAGGCCATAGGCTGTCAGCGCCGTAAATGTGGCCTGGAACAGAATCATGGTGATCAGCTCGCGCCCTTTTGCGCCGATCGCTTTCAATGCACCAAACTTTTCCAGGTTTTCAAGGATGAAGGTATAAAACGTTTGTCCCGATATGGACAGGCCAACGATGAAACTGATGATGGTCATTAACAGCACGTTAATGCCCAGGCCCGTGTTGTATTTGTAGAAATTGGAAATTTTCTGGATGAATTCATCCTTGGTCAGGGCCTCATAGCCCAGTTTCTGGACTTGCTGCTTGATGTACGAAAGATCTCCGCTGCCTTTGGGCTCAATCAAGATGTAGGCTGCCGTAAATCGTGTCGAAGGAATGTAGGTGATGGCCCTGCTAAAGGTGGTGTAGAGCGTGGGGACCCCAAACAGGCCGGAAGTGTTGACTTTCGCGAGGCCCACCACCACCCCCCGGTGATCATTGATTTCGAACTCAGTCCCTATTTTTGGATTTTCCAGCTTGCCAAATTCGGCATCCTGTACGACGACGAAAGCATTTTCCGCAAAGATATCTTCGATTTTTCCTGCCAGGAGCTCGGGCCTGCCAAACAGCGTGGAATCGTCCAGGCCCATGACCGTCACAAACTGGTAGGAGCCGCTACGCAGTTTGACCAGCGCCCCACCCGAATACAAAGGAACGGCATATTTGACCCCGTTGATGCTTCTGACCGCATCCAGAACATAATCCGGCATGGGGATACTGCTGGCGACATTGTTGACCGCCGGATCCATCACCCAGACTTTTGCACCAATGTTGAGAACGGTGGCGGAGGCGCGTGTCAGAATTCCCGAGAACATGGACGTCATCATGACCATGAGGAACACTGCGAAGGTGATTCCGACCAAAAGCGCAGAAAACTTACTTTTGTCATTGACAAGGAGTTTGAGAGCAATTTTAAGGATTCCCGTCACTGCGGCTCACCTATTTGCCCGATTTGACGTCATTCGACAACACCCATCCTCCATGTTAAGCAATCTGCTACGGAAAGGCCATAGCCATTTTCAGCCATGCGGTTTGCGCCATACACTGGCCAGCCAGGGCTGCTGTTCAAGCGGCAGGCCTGCGGGCCGGTAGTAGTGCATCAGTTCGACAAATCCAGCCGCCAACATGTGGCTACGCCAGGCTGCGAGATCATGGAACACGCCGTAGCGACCGTTGCTCCATCCTTCCTGACCCTCACCGCGTGGATTCGAGCTGAAAAGTACGCCACCCGGTTTTAGTGCGGCATGCAACTGGCCCAGCACCCGTGGCAATTCCTGACTGGGCACATGGAACAGCGCAGCATTGGCAAATACGCCATCGAAATGCGCCGCGGGCAAACTCAGTTGCAGAAAGCTTTGCTCCAGTACCTCGCACCCGCTATGGGCACGCGCCATGGCTGCAAAACGCGGCACCCCTTCCAGCCCGGTGGCGTGATGCCCCAGCCCGGCAAAGGTTTGCAGGTCCCTGCCCGGGCCACAGCCAAAATCCAGGATTTTGAATGGCGGCGCGACATCAATGAATTGCAGCAAGGCGGCAATGTTCTGGCTGACATCGTGGTCGCGTGTGCCCTCCCAGAATCGGTCAGCCTGCCCGGCATAATGCTGGATTGTGCGGGCAGTGATTTGCTCGATTTCTTCAGGACTTAACGCCATAAAATCCAGGGCTCAGTATAATTGCAAAAAGGGAGAGTACCGAAATGGAAATTGTTGAAGATAGCCGGCAAGACAGTCATTTTTGGTATTCCAGGCAATCGGTAATCATGTTTCTTGCATTCCTGCTTTTGCTTGTGCAATCGATGTCCTGTTTGATCCCGCCGTTCCAATCTCCGGATGAATTCAATCACCTGAAACGCGCTTATCTCCTGTCCAAAGGCGATATTTTTTTAAAAAGCAAAGACAATCTCACGGGTGGGAATATTGACTCCGGGCTTTTAGATTACATGGGGTATTTCAAAACCCTCCCTTTCGACTATAACAAGAAAATAACCAGCCAAAATAATTCATCCTCAAAAAATGTCGTATGGCGTGGGGAAAGACAATTCAGTGATTTACCAAACACCGCAGAATATTTTCCCCTGTCTTATATGCCGCAGGCTTTGTCATTTATTGTTGGCGAACAAGCGGGTTTGAGCGTTAGCAGCACATATTACCTCGCCAGGCTTTTCTCGTTGATAGCCACCCTTGGGTTGCTTTGGGCTGCGTTCACGTTATTCCCGGTGCCGTTAATCGTTCTCGCGCTGTTTGCCACACCGATGACCCTGTTCCAACTCGGCTCTGCAAGCTTGGACTCGGTCTCGTTTGCAATGACGGTATTGGCAGCCTCATTGTTTATGAGGGGTTCGGATAGAAACTACACCTTTAGTTCTGGAATGCTGATCGCCTTGTCTGTATGTTTGTTCGCATTGGCGACAACGCGGATAAATTTGATTGTTCTAACGTTGCTCCCTGTGGTCCTGTACTCCATACGGGGCAACAGGTCGTACCTGATAGCCGCCATCGCATTGATTTTTTTCTCACTTGCATGGATTGGCTTCGTTTTGAATACGGTACAGGGCATGCCCACGCGTGAGCTCACTACGATAGGCATTATAAAGTACTACATCAACGACCTGGGTTCGTTTTTTCACGTTTTATTTGTCACCCTTACCAGCGCTGATGTACTGGAAAGTTACTGGAAATCGTACATTGGTATCCTGGGTTGGCAGGACGCCCCACTTCCTCACAGTGTTTATGTCCTATTTGGCATTCTGTTGTTTATCCTGGCGTTGATTTCCATTCAAAGAGACAAGGCCCGCCTCCTGGACAGAGGGAGCATCTCCCTGACCTGTGGTGCCCTGGCCTCGATTTTTTTGCTTTATGTTATTTTTCTGACAACGTGGATGCCTCACCCTGCCAAGATCATATTGGGAATACAGGGCAGGTACTTTACCCCGCCCCTCATTTTGTTGGCCTTCTCAATCTTTAACAAAAACCTGTCAGGGGTTGAAAGAAAAATTGGATTATTCATTATCTTCGTGATGATCGCCTGCTCCGTCGCAAGCATGGCACCGGAACTGCTTAATCGATACTACATGGGTTGAGCAGCACCTCACTTCTGCAAAAGAAGGGGAGCAAACAGGGGGGCGCCGTAACTTGAAAAAGTTTGCCAGCCAGAGATTGGCTTATATGAATAAATCAGGGCCTTGGCGCCCACCCGCAGCGCTGCGAGCCCGTCACGCTCCGGACGGTTTCCTATGAGCACCGCTTGGTCAGCCCGTACGTTGGCAGCTTGAAGTAAACGTTCGAAACCGCGCGGATGGGGCTTCAGATAGCCAACCTCTTTATCGCCAGAACAAATGACATGATCTGCGGCAAGACCCATTGCGGCAAGTTTTTCCTGCGCAGGGTAGTCAGAGAGGATGGCGACCGTCTTGCCGTTTCGTTTCAGGCCGGCAAACAGATCTGGCAAACCCTGGTACATGCATCTCGCAAGGTATGGAAGGGGCCTTTTTTCCATCCAGTCTGCCACAATGTTCCGTACGATCGCCTCTGTACACCCCACGGCTTTCGCAGTTTCAGCAACCAGGACCGCTTCAAAATTACGGGTCTCTTCGCCACCCATCCTTTCCCGGATCCGTCGATAACTCCTGAGAACTGACAAAACATTCAAACTGCGGGTCGCGATGGTATGGACCATCAAATCGCGCATCATGTAGAGCTGCATCGCGTGCTGGTTATAGAGCGTGCCATCAACGTCGAAAGCCACAAGTTTGATTCGGCTCCAATCCGACGCCTTGATGTCTGGCGGTGAATTCATTGAAGGCCAATATATCTTTGCTCGACGAGCACTGACAGCGCCGGAACATTGACGAGAGTGGCAAATAGAAACGTAATGACGAACAGGACAACCAAAAAAATCAAGCCACGTTCCCGATAGAGCGTTTCCGGGCTCTGTGCCGAAGAGCCCGTCTTCATCGAAATTGCCAGATAGTGCGCAAACAGTATCGTGACCCAGGGCATGACCAGGATGTATTCCACGCGGTACTTGATCAAGAATACGGCCAGGAAAAAACTTGACAGCATGGCATAGACAAAACACGATATCGTCAGCGATACCTCGGTGTATCCCGCGAAACTCGTGCGGTACCGCGTCAGGAGTTCTTTGCCATGCGCACCCGCAATTTCGCGATATTCCGAGAGCCTCTTGGCCGCCATGAGAAAAGCCCCGCCAAGCCAAAACGCAAAGATTATCGAAGAAGGGGGCAATGTCATCGGATCCACCATTGCCCATCCGATCATGAGACGAAACGGATTGTTGATAGACTCGGAAATGACATCGAAGTAGGGTTTGTCTTTTAAACGCAGCGGCTTGACGTTATAGAAAATGCCTTGCAGCGCGAACAGGACGGCAATGAGTGCCATGGTCCTGCTTGCCAGTGCGGCACAACCCAGCCCGATGACGACAAACACAATCCATTCGATGCTCACCAGAAAGCCGGATAACTCCCTTACCACTGCAACGCGTTTGGACTTCGTGGGGTGGAATTTGTCAGACGCACTGTCCAGCCACTCATTGATCACATAATTGCCCGATGCGATGCAGATCGCCGCCGCCAGCCCAAGCGCCACGTTGGCCCAGTCGAACCTGCCCGTTCCGCGCAGTAAGTACGCCAGCACAATTCCGGGCAAAATGAAGATGTGTTTTACACTGTGGTCAAAACGCGCAATGGCAAGGTAGTCGGTAACGGTTCCGCGTTTCCTGGGAGCGCTGCGTGGGTATCGATGGAATAATTTATCAGTCATGGGCAGTCAGGGTTGAATTCCTTTCTATGGCCCGACGGTATTCTGCCGGGATCTGATATGGCAAACCACAATTCATCGGCCAGTCCTGGCTGGATTTCGAAACCTTTTTTAAAATCCCACCTGTGTCCAGAACGCGCACGCGTGTTCCGCAGCGAAGCCTGTGGTCGTGGCGATAGCGCCAGGAGCAAGCGTAAGGGTGGTGTCGTTGGCAGCGCTGTAGGCTGGCCAAACGGAGCTGCCCGACGGGTTCGGATTGCCGGTTTTGGCAAACTGTGACCAAAAAATAACCATCTGGGTCGACAAAGCGGTTTGGGTCGCCGTAAGCGGCGCACCGTGGTAGATGGTATAGATACTGGGGAACACGTATTGAAGCTCAGACGCATGGTAAGCACCGAAGCCATCCGTTCGAGAGGGTACGTTGTATACCACGGGCGCATTGGCATCGGCAAACTCATAGCTATAAACCACCCCCCCCTGGGCGGTCACGTTCTGCGTGACTGAACGACCCTTGCAGGAAAACACCGCATCCGTAATGACATCGTCATATGTCCACGCCGGAGTATACGACGGCGTCAGTGGAAAATTGGTTTGCACAACCGGGCCGAGCGTCGTGCCAAAGAAGGCGTTGATGTATCCCGGATATTCACTCGCACTGAGCTGGTGCCCAAGCTGTTCATCGATGGCAACAACCGACAGCAGGCTGTATTCGTGCTGGTTGGTCCCCTCGATCATGGGCACTTTATTGAAGGCGCCGGAGGTGAAAGCAGCCTGTAAGGTCATCGGCAGGAGCACGCCATCCACCGCCGGCAGGATTTGGCCACCCACCAGGATGGTGCCCGCGTTGGCGAGAATCGTTGCAACCGGCAAGGCGAGCAGGCAGGCGGCGGTCTGATTGGAGCAACCGGCGGCGGTGGCAAAGCTTTGCCCCAGCGTTTCAGCCGCTGCCAATGTTGGCAGTTGCAGGGCATAGGCGCCACTCTCCACGATCGCCTTTTGGAACAGGCCACTCGCCAGTGGCGAGACGATCTGCGAATGGGTGGACAGGCCACCGGCGGATTCGCCGAAAAGCGTGACATTGGCAGGATCGCCCCTGAACGCGGCAATGTTGGTTTTTACCCATTCAAGTGCCGCCTGCTGATCCATAAGACCGTAGTTGCCGGCTGTGCCGTTTGCGGCGGCCAGGGCCGGATGCGCCAGGAAACCCAGCGGCCCGAGCCGGTAATTCAGGGTGACAACCACCACGCCCGAACCCACAAGCGCGGTGGGATCATAGGAGTCGCTCTCTCCGGCTACGAATGCGCCGCCATGGATCCACACCATGACCGGAAAGGGTCCAAAGCCATAGGGGGTATACACATTCAGATATAAACAGTCTTCTGATGAACTGGCTGTTCCGAAAATACTGGCAGTCTGGGCACAATGGGGCGCGAAGGAAGTGACTGTCAGCGGCTGGCTCCACGCGGCGGCTGGCTGGGGCGGCTGCCAGCGAAGAGGGCCCACCGGCGGCGCCGCATAGGGTATGCCCAAAAACTCATGCATTGTAGGGGTGCCGTATCCGATGACGACACCCTTGTCAGTTTGCACCGTATTTTCGCTTATGCCGCTTCCACCGTCACACCCGGAAAGAACAAATACCATTGAAACTGAGGAAACCGCCAGGACTGCCCTGACGATGCGCCCTGGAAAATTCATTTCCATCTCCTCGATTTTTGTTCTGTGTATTCAGGAACCAGGTATCGACGCATGTCTGGCAACCTTGCGATAAACCAGGGCCTGAGTTTACACCCTATTCCGGGAAGGCCCCCTGTCAAAGACCGTTGGCGATCCTGCGGTAGTGATGGCCAAGTATGGAAAGCTCCATTGCGGCACGGAATTTCCTGGGTCGCGCCAAAAGCGTGGACCAAAACAAGCTCCAGTAGGCGCCCCGGCCGCCGTGCCACACCCCAAGCAGCCAGAGCGACTTCAGAAACGCCTGTACATCCGGCCAGGACAGCCGTGTCGCAGGGCCGCGCGGCTCGAAGTCTTGCAGGAAAGCGCGGATGCGCCGGTTATAGTGGCTCGGCGCATAGAGTTTTCGCATCAGGTCCTTGTACCCCGAGATGATAAATTCCCGGTCAAGACGCGTCACAAAATTGATGGCTGCGTCGGTGTTGTTGCCACAGGTCTCGGCAAGAAGACGACCTTCCCGTGCGAGTCGCTGGTACAGCACGGTCTGGGGCAAGGCCGTGAGCAGGCCGACCATGGCTGTGACGACTCCGGTCCGTTGGATAAACTCGAATTGACGCGCGAAGATATCAGGCGGATCAGAATCAAAGCCAACGATGAACCCACCCATGACTTCCAGCCCGGCCCGTTGCAGCGTTTGCACGGCATTCGCCAGGTCGCGCTTGCGGTTCTGCGACTTGCCGCATTCCTCAAGGCCGCTGGCTGACGGGGTCTCGATGCCGAGGAATACCTTCTTGAAACCAGCTTCGACCATCAGTTCGCACAATTCTGCGTAGTCCGCAAGATTGACCGAGGCTTCCGTGATGAAACCGTTTTTCAGCCCAACGCTACTGCGCCACCTGATCAACGTACTGAGGAGTTCCCGGGTGCGCTTACGGTTGCCGATGAAGTTGTCGTCCACGATAAAAACCGTGTCCTTCCAGCCGGCAAGACGCAGTGCCTCGAGCTCGCGTATCACCTGCGCCGGATCTTTGGTGCGGGGCACGCGCCCGTTCATGATCACAATGTCACAGAATTCACAGTTAAACGGACAGCCACGGGAAAACTGCACCGGCATGGTGACATAGTCGGCCAGGCGGATGAGATCCCAGCGCGGCACCGGCGTCTTGCGCACATCGGGCCATTCATCGGCGTGATAGAAAGGCTGTAGCGCGCCCCCTTCCAGGTCAGCCACCAGTTGCTCCATCACATCCTCGGCTTCACCGAGCACAAAATGATGGATTTCCGGGAAGCCCTGATGTCCGGTGGTGAATAGCGGGCCTCCTGCAACCACCGTCTTGCCAGATGCCGCACAACGCATCGCAACTTCGTGCGCCGATTGCCTGTGCACGATCATACCGCTCAAGAAGACATAATCGGCCCGGCGCAGTTCGTCATCGCAAAGGTCCGACACATTCAGGTCGACCAGTTTGAGTTCCCACGCGGATGGCAACATCGCCGCGACGGTAAGCAGGCCCAGTGGGGGGAATGCGGACTTTTTGGATACAAACCTCAGTACGTGCCTGAAACTCCAGAAGGTGTCGGGATTGCGTGGATAAACAAGAAGCACATTCATTCCAGTCCTCCCTTTGGCCCTTCGTGTCCGCCGCCACTCCGTGCGGCAGCAGGACCCCTTTCCCGATGCTAGACCAGCCGCGGCACCTGCGCAAGGATGGGGGAGTACGCTATGGCATCACCTCGACGTACTCATAGACCTCGCAATCTGTCAGCTGCCGGCGCAGTGAGGGAGACAGCCTGGCAAACCATTCCTGCGGCGCATAACGATCGATCTCCCTGCCCATGAATCTGATCAAATCGCAAATCGGCTCGACCACGTTGCGGCGATAGCGCTCATCCTTCTGGACATAGCCAAGGTAAAGGTTCTTCATGCAGTTGCGCCGGCACCAGGGCAGTGCCTCGCAGTCGTTGCAGGGCATGTCGGCATGCGGGCGCAGGGGGCTCTGATGCAGCCAGTTACCACCTATATCGCCCTGCTGCATGGCAGGCAGGTACATCATGTCGGGGCAAGGAAAGATCTTCCCGTCGGGCATGACGTTGATCAAATGGGTGGAGGCCCGGCACTGCGTCATGCCGGCGTACAACTCACTCGCGCGGCTGGGGAGCACCTTGTTGCGAACGATCCCCATCAAGGGAATCATCGGGTAGAGCGTGTTGCTTTGAGCAAAGAACGCGGCAATCAATTGTGCCAGCACCGCCTGACGCTTGACCACGGCGTCATCACCATATTTTTCGCCAGCGACGAACTGGAAATAAACATAGTCAAAGCTGTGCGCCAGCTCGTCGAGTTCGCTAAAGCCGGTGTCGCTATCGCTCCATGTCACACGGGCAGTCATGCTGCCGCCGACACGGTCGCGCACCTGCCGCATGTTCTTCAGCACCTGGCGGTAGATGCCGCGGCCACGGTAGCCGTCGGTAACCCGTTCGCCCCCGTCGATGGATATGAGGATGTTGGATAGCCGCCCAAGAATCTCGTCGGGCAGGTTGTCGAGAAGTGTGCCATTGGTCTGCAACTGAAAGCGAGACAAAGGAAAGCGCTGCATCACGGCAGCCATGAAACCAACGTTAAGCGTCGGCTCACCGCCGTAAAAGGTGACGTAGATTTCCTTGCCTGCCAGGTGCGTAGCAACGAAGCGCTCCAATTGGTCGAGTTCGTAGCTCACATGCTGCTGCGAACCGAGGACCTCGCCGACACCGAGTGAACAGTAGCTGCACTTCAGATTGCACTTGAGGGTGGTGAGCAGTTGTAATTCAACGCGGCTGCCGATGATGGCATCGGCACCGCCAGGCTGCATTTGCTGTTTCAATTGTTCCATGCGGTTTTCCATGAGCATCCCTGCCTGATTACGCCAGCGGGCGAAAGGCGATTGCCGGATTTAAGTAGGAATCGTGAGGCGAAGAAGCGGCGACGCCTGATCAGAAGATACGGGCTGCGTGCAGCGGTGGGGCATGTTTGGCAATGGCTGTCTCGCCAAAACGCAAACGGATGCAATGCGGCCGGACCGCGTTTGCGCACTGATCCGGGCTCGATACTGACACTGTTGTGCGTTTCACCATGAAGTTGTCTGGTTGGGTTGCGACCCGTTCAGTCCAATTCGCGAATTATTTCAGACTGTCTTTAAGGCTTTATTGAGGTAGATCAATATGGCGTTCGACGATGGGGTGTAGGGTGGGCCGGTGAAGCTTTGTTCCCCGCAGGTTTCCGGGGATTTTCGATGGACCCCCTCGCACGGGCAATCGGCTTTGTTTTTTTGGATTGTCCGTGCATTTTCTTTTTCTTCCAACCCGGGCGTAGTACCACAGGTGCCAGAGTCATCATGACCCCCCTTGTTTTTGTTCACGGTTGGGGCATGGGACCGGACCTCTGGTCGCCGATTATAAACAACCTTCCCGATCATCCCGTCCAGCGGGCCGACTTGGGGTTTCGCGGGTCACCGGCCAGGCCCATCGTTAGCACCCCCCTGGTCATAGCGCACTCTCTGGGACTCATGTGGGCATTGACCCATCTGCCCCGCCCCTGGGCCGGGCTGGTGTCTGTCAACGGCTTTACCCGCTTCACCCGCGCGGATGGCTTTCCCGGCGTCGCGCCGCGTTTTCTGGCCAGAATGAAATCCCGTTTGCCCGTGGATGCGACTGGCGTCGTAGATGACTTTCTGTGCCGTTGCGGTATGGCCTCCCCGCACACGCGAGGGTTTGACCAGGCAATGCTTTCCCAGGGGCTGGACTGGTTGGCGGAATGGGACACCCGGGCGCAATTTGCCCGGATTGGATGCCCGGTTCTGGCAATAGGCGGGACGGCTGATCCTGTCGTTACCGAACCCCACAGCCGCGCCTGTTTCCCTGGCATTCCCCTGGTCATGGTTGAAGGGGGCGGCCATCTCCTGCCCCAAACCCATGCGGGCTGGTTGGCGTCCCGTATTGCCGCAACACTCAAGGGAGATTGGCCGGCATGACCCGGCAGGGTCGCATCGCCTGCAGTTTTGGCCGGGCCAGCGCCACCTATGACGGGGCATCGGAACTTCAGGCCCGTGCAGCCCGATCTTTGGCAGCGCGAGTGCTTGGGTACGCCTGGAACCAGCCTAATGTCCTGGAAGTGGGATGCGGCACGGGGGGACTCACCCGCCTGTTACTGCCCCATCTGCCCGGCAATTGGGTCATCTCTGATATCGCTCCGGCCATGCTGGATGCTGCCCGCGCCCTTTTGCCCAGCACAGGCGCCCAGTTCCGCATTGTGGATGGCGAGGCTCCAGACCTGCCAGCCGCCAGCCTTGATTTGATCGTCTCCAATCTGGCAGCCCAGTGGTTTGAAGACCTGCCCAATGCCCTGGAACGGCTGGCCGGGTGTCTGGCCTCCCGCGGTCGTTTGATCATCACCACGTTGGGCTGCGTTAGCCTGACCGAATGGCGCGATGCCGTTGCCGCCACCGGCTATAAGGCGGGAACCCCCGCCTATCCTACAGCACAGGCCTTGTCGGACACGCTGCCCCAAGCGCAGGTCGGTTCACAGAACATCACCATGATCTATGACAACGCCGGGGCGTTCTTAAAATCCCTCAGGGCTATCGGAGCAACTGTCCCGGCAAAAGACTACAATCCCCTGCCCGTCCCCATCATGCGGCAAGCCATGACCCATATGGGAGCGCCCTGCCGGGTCAGTTACGAAATCCTGACCCTGGACTGGACCAAACCGTGATCGGGGAGTGCGCGGGCGTGCTTGCGCATCCTGGCCCGTAATGTCAGCATTGCCGTAGCCGTCAGGACGATTCAACCATATGATTTCCCCCATCGCCATCATTGGCGGAAGCGGCATGTACGCCATGGAAGCCCTCAGCGACCCCCACTGGGTCGCGGTGAACAGCCCGTTCGGACAGCCTTCCGATGAATTCCTGCTGGGCCAACTGGGCGAAGTGCCCCTGATATTCCTGCCGCGCCACGGACGCGGCCATAAAATTCCGCCATCGATGATTAATTACCGGGCCAATATTGACGCGCTCAAGCGACTCGGGGTGCGCGACATTATTTCTGTCAGTGCCGTAGGTTCGCTACGCGAGGATTGCCCGCCAGGTACTTTCGTTATCGTCGATCAGTTCATCGACCGGACGGTGGCCCGTCAAAGCTCTTTCTTTGAAACCGGACTGGTGGCTCATGTGTCCATGGCGCAACCGGTCTGTTCCCGCCTTGGAGAGCATCTGCATGCAGGCGCCACAGCGCTTGGCCTGCCTGTGCGCCATGGAGGAACCTCCCTGGTGGTGGAAGGGCCGCAGTTTTCCACGCTTGCAGAATCCAGGCTGTATCAGCAATGGGGCTGCGACGTCATCGGCATGACCAATCTGCCGGAGGCCAAACTTGCCCGTGAGGCAGAGATCTGCTATGCCACCGTGGCCATGGTCACGGACTATGACTGCTGGCACCCGGGGCATGATTCGGTCACAGTGGAAACCATCCTCGCCGTGCTGCGCACCAATTCGGAACAGGCCCGCACCCTGGTGCGAACCGTGGTGCCCGGGATCGCAACCGACGCCAAGGCACCGGGTTGCAGTTGTCGGCACGCGCTGGACCATGCTGTGATCACGGCGCCGGAAGTACGCGATCCGGACATGATCTCCCGACTGGATGCCGTAGCCGGCCGTGTGCTTTAGCACTGGCCCTGCAGGGAAATTCCATGCCCATTCGCCACCTGATTCGCACCATTCCCCATTACCCCCGGCCAGGCATACAGTTTCGGGACATCACCACGCTCATCAAGGATGCCGATGGTTTCAAGCAGACCATTGGCATTTTGACGGCACGCTATGCGGAACATCCCATTGATGTCGTGGTAGGCATCGAGGCCCGCGGATTCATCATCGGAGCTGCGCTGGCGCTGGCCCTGAACAAGGGTTTTGTGCCGGTGCGCAAACGGGGCAAGCTGCCGGGTCCCACCCTGCGCGCCGACTACACGCTGGAATATGGTACCGATGCGGTGGAGATGCATGTGGACGCCATTCCCCCGGGAGCGTCTGTACTGCTGGTGGATGACCTGATCGCCACCGGGGGGACCGCGCAGGCTGCGATCGGGTTGATCGAGGCCAGTGGTGGAACGCTGTGGGAGGCGTGTTTCGTGGTGGACCTGCCGGATCTGGGAGGTCATGCCCGGCTGCAGGCTGCGGGTTACAGTGTATTTGCCATCACGGCTTTCGAAGGCGAATGATGTTTTTTACACTGCGCTGGCACGAAGGAGCGGTTGAATTCATTGACCAGCGCCGGTTGCCACACAGCATCGCCATCGTGCGTTGTGAGTCAGCCAGCGCAGTGGCCGAGGCCATTCGCGATTTGGTGGTACGCGGAGCCCCGGCCATCGGTTGTGCGGCAGCCTATGGATATGCATTGGCCGCCCTCGCAGCCCGGCACCAGCCCCTTCCAGAATTTCAGCAAGCGTTACGGGAGGCGTCTGCCATGCTGGAAGCCAGCCGTCCCACCGCAGTCAATCTGGCCTGGGCGTTGCAGCGCATGGCGCGTGTAGCCAAAGAATCGGCTGCGACAGGCAATGCGCCAACAGGGTTGGCACAACAACTTTTGCACGAAGCGCTGGCCATCAGCGCGGAAGACGTCTCTATCAACCGCCGTCTGGGCGAACAGGGGGCCGCCTTGCTGCCCGACCCGTGCCGGGTTCTCACGCACTGCAACGCCGGTGCGCTGGCCACCGCCGGGCATGGCACTGCCCTGGGAATCATTCGTAGCGCAGTGGAAGCGGGCAAACGCATCTCGGTTTATGCCGACGAAACCCGTCCGGTGCTGCAAGGCGCGCGCCTGACCGCTTGGGAGTTGATGCAGTCAGGAATTCCAGTGACGCTCATCACGGATAGCGCGGCCGGACATCTGATGGCGCAGGGTGAGATCGATGCGGTGATCGTGGGCGCAGATCGGGTGGCTGCCAATGGCGATGTGGCCAACAAGATCGGTACTTACATGGTGGCCGTACTGGCTCGTCGCCACAATATTCCATTCTATGTGGCATGTCCCCTGTCCACACTTGACTCCTCGACACCCACGGGTCGCGACATTGTCATCGAGGAACGTCCGGCCCATGAAGTGACGGGAGATACAACGATACGCTGGGCACCCGAAGGGGTCACGGTGCGCAACCCGGCTTTTGACATTACGCCGTTCGATCTGGTGACAGCCCTCATTACCGAGCATGGGATCTGGCAACCGGCACCGTGAGCCTATTGCCCGTGTGAAACCTGAAAGAAAATGGCATTTGCAGAAACCGATCCCGGAAAATGGTTCTTGAGCATCTCATTTTTGGTATCGTCGGCGGGTGACCCGATCATAAAATCCGGGGCTCGGTATAATTGCGAAAAGAGGACCTTGTCATGACCGCACCCAAAATCCTTGTCTTTGCCGGCAGTGCCCGACGTGACTCGCTTAACAAAAAGCTGGCGCGTGTGGCTGCGGATGCTGCCCGTGCCGGTGGCGCAGAGGTCACCCTCATCGATCTGGACGATTACCAGATGCCCATTTATCACGGTGACCTGGAGGAGCAAAGCGGGCTCCCCGAAAATGCCAGGCGCCTCAAGCAGCTCTTTCTGGAGCACGATGCCCTGATGCTGGTCTCCCCGGAAAACAATGCGTCAGTTTCGGCCTTGATGAAAAACACGCTGGACTGGCTTTCGCGACAGGATGGCGACCAGAGCGGGCTGGTTCCCTACG
>JAGWPH010000251.1 GCA_028870615.1 Betaproteobacteria bacterium | reverse complement strand
ACCTCAGTATTGCTGACACCTTATCCCCCCGGTATTCCGTTGCTGATTCCTGGAGAGCGTTTCAATGCCACTATCGTGCGCTATCTTAAATTCGCACGAGATTTCAATGGACGTTTTCCCGGCTTTGAAACAGATATCCATGGGCTATCCAAAACCGGGCTTAACGGAGAGTCCAGCTTTTATGTGGATTGCGTAAAGCAGGACTAAGGCGCTTTCAAGTTGTTAACATTGTTGGCCAACACACACCCTGATGATTATCGCGATTTTTAAATACAATCCTCCGACTCCGCGCATGCCATGTTGCCGATGGGCGACGTAATCAACATCAACAGAATCAAGTTGCTATGGGAAAGCGCTATAATGGGCGTCGCTTTCCGGCGACTCACTGCCGTGGATTGACGGGTGAAATCGTCCTCCTTCATTTGTAACTTCTTAAATAATCGGCGATATCCTCATTCGGCATGGCTTTTGCTCGTACCATAATTTGGATTATGGGGCAGTCGTTGTCTATTTGACCCCGTGTTGAGTAGACCAACTCGAGCATCATGAATCACAGCTTCCTGACGACGGGGCCATTTGAATTCGGACTTTTGATGCGCATTGCAATGGCATTGCTTTGCGCTTCATTGACTGGCGAATGTCTGCGGCATTTCGTTCGCCTCCCGCGTGTCAGCGGATATGCATTGGCAGGTCTGGTGCTGGGCCCTTTGGGCCTGGGATGGTTAAATTCTGAAGATTTACCTTATTTCAGAGTGCTGATCGATCTCGCGCTGGCCTTGTTACTTTTTGAACTCGGAATCCATGTCCATTTGCGCTGGTTGCGCGACAACCCCTGGGTCATCGCGTCCAGCCTGATCGAATCCACTCTTACCTTTGGCGCTGTTTTCGCCACCCTTTATTTGACAGGAAGCGATGCCAGATTGGCTTCCAGCATTGCGGCCATTGCAATTGGAACATCCCCCGCCGTTATTATGCGCGTAGTCGCAGAAATTCACGCGCAAGGCCAAGTCACGCAGAAGCTATTTGTCTTGTGTGCACTGAACATGACCTATTCAGTCATTGTTTCAAAGTTGATTATTGGGGAGTTGCATGGCGTATTTAAAGGAGATTGGCTCATTGCCGTAATTCATCCGCTTTACCTGTTGCTGGGGTCAGTGGGAGTGGGTGCCTCTCTGGCTCTGGCGTTTAAATTGCTCCGCGGGCTTTTTGATTTGTCGGATGAGCAAGGTGTCCCTGTGCTATTCGGGCTTCTACTGCTGACAGTTTCGGCTCTGGAGATTCTTGCACTGCCAGTTGTATTGGCGCCCCTGTTGGGCGGGATGCTGGTGAAATACCTTGATCCCCGCCCGCATTTGTGGCCGCGAAATTTTGGGACTGCCGGAGCCATTCTAGGTACCATGCTTTTTGTTTTGACGGGAGTGTCACTGACCTGGAACGGTGTTGCAGTCGGTGGATTGTCAGCACTGACGTTGCTAGCTGTCAGGCTAGTTGCGAAAAGTGCAGGAGTGATGCTGCTAGGCCCGGTAAATGGCCTCAGTGTGAAACAGGCGCTGGCATTGGGGCTGGCGTTATCTCCCATGTCAGCAGTTGCATTCCTCCTCACTGAAGACATTCGAACGCTTTTTCCCGTATTTGGCATGCAGGTTGGATCAATCGTTTTGAGCATGATGGTCATCCTGGAACTTGTCGGGCCGATCGCAGTGCAATGGTCACTTCGTTACATTGGAGAGACTCGGAAAGTGAGAATCTGATGGCACTAGGAATATTCACGGCATCATCTCCATTGACGCTCGGCGTGGAACTTGAACTGCAGCTTGTCAATACTCACGATTATGATTTAACTTCTTCGGCATCCGATCTTTTGCGCCTTCTTACCAAAAATAGGAAGTCGTGGGACGTCAAACCAGAAATTACGATGAGCATGATCGAGATGGCCACCGGGGTCTGCGAAAGCTATTCCGATGTTTTAAGCCAGTTGGAGGAGATTCGAGACGGTATTGTCGGCTGTGCGGACCAGTTGAATATTGGCATTTGTGGCGGTGGAACCCACGGGTTCCAACACTGGGGTGAACGCGAAATATTTGCAACGCCGCGTTTCGACCAGATCTCAGATCTTTACGGCTATCTGGCCAAACAGTTCACGGTTTTTGGGCAGCATGTCCACGTGGGGTGTCCTGACCCGGGTTCGGCACTGTATACATTGCATTGCCTATCGCGGTTTATTCCTCACTTTATCGCGCTGAGTGCTGCATCCCCTTTTGTGCAAGGGCATGATACGGGCTTCCAATCCGCCCGATTGAATTCCATTTTTGCCTTTCCGTTGAGTGGCCGCGCACCCTTCGTCGAAACCTGGGAAGATTTTGGCCAATATTTCAATGCCATGGTTGCCACCGGAATCGTCAAAAGCATGAAGGATTTTTACTGGGATATCCGGCCTAAACCGGAATTTGGCACCATTGAGGTTCGTGTCATGGACACACCTTTGACGGTTACACGCGCAGCCCAACTGGCTGCTTTTATTCAGACCTTAGTACGTTATTTAACCTTGGAGCGGCCATTCCAACCTCGCGATGCAGACTATCTGGTCTATGCATTCAATCGCTTTCAAGCTTGTCGATTTGGCTATGAAGGCACTTACATTGACCCGCAATCCAACGAACGCAGAACACTTTCTGAAGAAGTTCTTGCAACACTCGATAAAATTGAGCTTCATGCCATCGCGCTTCACGCAGATGATGCTTGTGCCTCACTGCGTCGTGACGTACTTGCATCATGCAGTGATGCCGCAGTTCTTCGCAAGGAATGGGATGAGACCGGCTCACTTTCCGAGGTCGTGCAAAGACAATGTTTGCGTTGGAGGTCCTGAATGGAAGTGTTGGAGCAATGCAGACGTTTTCTTGCACCGGGGGCTTCTAAAAGGTAGAATGCACGGCTTCGCAGGCGCGTAGCTCAGCTGGTTAGAGCACCACCTTGACATGGTGGGGGTCGTTGGTTCGAGTCCAATCGCGCCTACCAAGCAAGCCCGCCTGCCTTTGTGTCTTCGCCAGCAACCCAATTAACCTGGCATCCCGTTCACCGGGCTGCAGCACGGTCGCGGCCCGGTCCAATTTGTTGACTTTCATGAAGCGCTCCGTTTTTTCAAGGTGTTGCGGCGATATCGATTGAGCCCATAGGGAATAATGCCGATCAAGATACCGCCTATACCGACTAGGTTGGTGGTGAAATCAAAGTTCGGGATGCTGTAAAGGGCGATGAAAATCAGGAACAAAGCGCTCAGCAGGGGCCAGAGAAACAGCAGCAAGAACCCCTTTGCGGATACCCAGGCCACCTTCCTGAAATGCCAGGTACAGGCCAGTGCTGCAAGGCTGTAGTAGAAGCAGACCTGAAAACCGATGGCGTTGACCGAATCCCTGATGATGAGCCGCACACTGGAAAAGTTCGAAGACAGAAAAAGAAGGACAACGCCGAAGAGAGTGATGACGAGGGTTGACACCCAGGGTGTTT
>JAGWPH010000250.1 GCA_028870615.1 Betaproteobacteria bacterium | reverse complement strand
TGTAGATATGGATTGGGCCAGTTACGCTGGCAAGCGGCGACAGCTGCCTTGGCATTTGCTGGCAGCGCTGCTGCTGGCCAGTCATGGCAGCCGGGTGTTGATGCATGGGACAGACACTGGAACGCCGGGCAGGATCTATTTACCGCAGGCCTTGGCTGCGCTGGGACTGGCACCTGCAGAATCCTGCGCCGAAGCGGCGCACCAGCTGGCGCAAAATCGCTTTGCGTACCTGCCATTGGAGTCTTTCAGCCCCATTCTGCAAAGCATGCTCGATCTCAAGTCTGTTTTGGGATTACGCTCACCTGTTCATACACTGGTACGCATGCTCAACCCGTTCAGGGCACAGGCTTCCCTGGTGGGCATCTTTCATCCTGGCTATGACGATACGCATCAGCAGGCCGGATTATTGCTAGGTGACGCTTACCTGGCGGCATTCAAGGGAGAAGGGGGTGAACCTGAACGCAATCCGGATGCACCGTGTAGCGTCAGGTTGTTGCGCGAGGGTCAGGCGATGACCCAGGATTGGCCTGTGCTGTTTGATCGGCGTCATTTGCGCGATGAAACACTGGATTGCAATCGGTTACACCGGGTGTGGCGCGATGAGGAAGAAGATGAATATGGCACGGCTGCAATCATTGGAACGGCAGCAATCGCCTTGACAGCTCAGGGCAGCGCACCGGATCCGGAACAGGCGCTCGCTGAGGCATCCCGCCTGTGGGTGACCCGTGATCGACATTTTCTAGAATCCTTCCGGAACTGACATGGGCGCGCCAAATGTTGATGAGACCCCTCAGAAGGGGCCGGTTACCGGCGAAGTTTATCTGGTGGGGGCGGGCCCCGGCGATCCGGATTTATTGACCTTGCGTGCGTTGCATCTCATGCAACAGGCAGATGTGGTGTTGTATGACAACCTGGTGTCCAAACCCATATTGGCACTGATTCCGGCCCGGGCCCAACGGATTTTTGTCGGGAAACGCCGGGGTAACCATGCTCTGCCGCAGGAACAGATCAACGATCTGCTGGTTCGATTGGCCCGGGAAGGGCATCGTGTCATGCGTCTGAAGGGAGGAGACCCTTTTATTTTTGGGCGGGGCGGGGAGGAAATCGAGAAACTGGCCAGTCACCATATCCGATTTCAGGTGGTACCCGGAATCACGGCAGCTTCCGGAGTGGCGGCTTATGCCGGTATCCCGCTGACCCATCGCGACCATGCGCAATCCTGCGTGTTCGTCACAGGCCACCTCAAGGATGGAAGCATGGATCTCGATTGGGACCTTCTGGCCCGTCCCGGACAGACCGTGGTGGTCTATATGGGACTGCAGGGGCTTGAAATGCTGTGTCGGCAACTTATCGACCATGGCCTCGTGCCTGAAACCCCGGCGGCCATCGTGCAGCAAGGGACCACACAACGCCAGCGTGTGGTCACCGGCACGTTGCACACGTTGCCGGAACTGGCACGTCAGGCCCAGTTGCAGGCACCCACCCTGATCATTGTGGGGGGGGTCGTTACGCTGCACCAGACGCTGAAATGGTTTGTTCCAGAAGCGGTACCGTCTCGCTAGTTTGTTATTTTTTGGGTAGTGTCTCAGTTTGAATCTCATCACGATTGACAGGAAAGTAGTGCGCGTTATACTGCGATTACTATGCCTAAACGCTCAAGCAAGCTCGACCTAAACCAACTCGCCAAGCGCATCGTTGACGAAGCAACTGGCGAGGCCCCTATTACTCCGCCACCACAAAAAAATCAGAGTGCCGTTGAACTAGGAAGACTGGGCGGCTTGAAAGGTGGCAAAGCCCGGGCTGCAAAACTTTCGAGCAAGCAACGATCTGAAATTGCTAAACAGGCAGCACTTGCCAGATGGTCTGCTAAAGAGAAATAAGGGTTATTTGTCATGACAGCGGAAGTAGCGATTCTAAATAGGTCAGCCGTCGCTTTGGCTGCTGATAGCGCTGTATCGATAGGTCCAAATGCTG
>JAGWPH010000249.1 GCA_028870615.1 Betaproteobacteria bacterium | reverse complement strand
CGGCCAACGCTCCCTGCTCGACCTGCTGGATACGGACAATGAGGTGTATCAAGCCAAGCGGGCTTACATCAACGCCTATTACGACCGTGTGATTTCGTCTGCCAAGACTCTGGCGGGCATGGGCAAGCTGGTGAGTGCACTGGGCCTGACCCGATTGGATGCCGGAGATGTGTCCGATGCGTCCCCGGTGGAAGGGGATCGGCCGGAAGCCTGTCCTGCGGAAGAGTCCACGTCGATGAAGGATCGGAAGGATGAATTGATCCAGCGTTCTCTCGAACAAACAAAACCGGCGGGACCGCCAATGCCCGATGCGCCCCCGGAGTTACCGGCAGCGACCATGTCGCCCGAAGAAGCGGCGGCCCATGCCGCCGATGCCAAAGCGCTCGAACCCGTTGCCAAAGCCCCCGGGCCTGTAGCCCAAAAGCCGAAGGCGAAAATGACCAAGGCCCAAAAAGCGGCAGCGAAGAAAAAAGCTGCGGCAAAGAAAAAGGCCGCAGCAAGGAAGAAAGCAGCAGCGAAGAAAAAAGCAGCAGCAGCCAAAAAAGCCGCCGCCGAAGCAGCAGCGGCTAAAGAATCCACTGCCAAAGAATCTGCAGCCAAAGAACCGGCTCCGCCACTGGCGCCTGTTCCTGCGCCGGTGAATCCTAATCCAGCTCCAGACAGCAGCCGCAGTGGCGTGAGATAGTCAAATGATTTATGAGCGATAGCCCCGATCCCGGCTCAGCCAAGGATTCAAAGGCCAATTTATTCTCAAGTCTTGGCCTGCGGGAAGATCTTCTGCTGGATGACCCGTTGCTGGAATGCCTGCTGGAAGTGGCCCGCATTCATGGGCGCGCCAGCACGCGGGCGGCGCTCACTGCGGGGCTGCCCCTTGTAGGCGGGCGCCTGACGCCCGCCCTGATTTCGCGGGCTGCCAATCGGGCCGGTCTCAATTGCCGGCTCGTGCGCAAAGATCTGGACAGGATTGAACGCGCGCAATTTCCGGTCATCCTGCTGCTCCTCAACAACGAAGCCTGTGTGCTCACGGACTGGAGCGCGGATGGCAACGAAGCCCAGATCCTGTTGCCGGATTCAGGGCAGTCCACATTTGCGATGTCCAGGGCAGATCTGGCGCAGCGTTACGCGGGTGTCGCGGTTATTTTGCATCCCCGCTTCAGGTACGACCGCCGGATTCCGGAGCTTGCCAGGTTAGATGCCCATCACTGGTTTTGGGGCGTCATTCTGGATCAATGGCGGGTCTACCGGGATGTCCTGGTGGCTGCCCTGCTGATCAACGTGTTTGCCCTGTCGCTCCCGCTGTTCTCGATGAATGTCTATGACCGCGTCGTCCCTGCCCATGCGGTGGACACCTTGTGGGTCCTGGCCTTGAGCGTGTTGCTGCTGCTCGCCCTGGATTTTTTGCTGCGCATGATGCGTGGGCATTTTATTGATCACGCGTCGGCGCGCATTGACCTTCAGCTCTCCAGCACTTTGATGGAACGGGTGCTGGGCCTTAAAATGGCGGCACGGCCCGCGTCGGTGGGAGCCTTTGCAGCCACCATGAAATCCTATGAAGTCATTCGCGATTTCATTGCCTCGGCTACGGTAGCGACCATGGTGGACATTCCCTTTGCGCTGTTTTTTTATGTGACCATTGCGTGGATTGCCTGGCCGTTGGTGTTTGTCCCCATCGTTGGCTTTCTCATGGTGGGCATCTACGTCTATGCGATCCAGCACAAATTGCATGAGTTATCCATGGCAACCTACAAGGCTGGGGCCTTACGCAATGCAACCCTGGTGGAAAGCCTGTCGGCCATGGAAACGGTCAAGGCCCTGGGGGCCGAAAACCAGATCCAGACCAATTGGGAAAAAACCAGTGCGTTCCTGACCAAAATATCGAATCAGCAGCGCACTCTCTCGCTTTCGGCAACCCAGAGCGTTCAAACCATTCAGCAGGTGGTGAATATCGCCGCGCTGGTCGGTGGGGTGTATCTCATTCATAACGGGACGTTGACGCAGGGGGGCATGATCGCCTGTACCATGTTGATGGGCCGGGCGATGACCCCGCTGGGGCAAATGGCGGGTTTGCTGATTCAGTACCAGGGCGCCAAGACTTCCCTGGAGCCGCTTAACAAGCTGATGGCCGACCCCATCGAGCGCCCTCCCGAATCCACTTTCGTGCACCGCGCCGACCTTAGTGGGAAAATAGAATTCCGTGATGTGACGTTTGGCTATCCCAATACCGACCCGGCGCTTAGAAACGTGTCATTCTGCATCAATCCGGGAGAGTCGGTGG
Source organism: Betaproteobacteria bacterium (assembly GCA_028870615.1). Classification (GTDB taxonomy): domain Bacteria; phylum Pseudomonadota; class Gammaproteobacteria; order Burkholderiales; family Ferrovaceae; genus JAJZRV01. The sequence goes on along the minus strand of JAGWPH010000249.1, from coordinate 4,522 downwards.
TCATCCTGGGGAAAGTGGGTTCCGGAAAATCCACCATCCAGAAACTGATCATGGGATTGTATGAGCCCCAGATGGGGTCCGTGTTGGTGGATGATATTGACCTCAGACAAATTGATCCCGCGGACCTGCGCCGCAACATCGGTTATGTCGGCCAGGAATCGATCCTGTTTTACGGCACGCTGCGCGAAAATATCGTCTATGGGGCCCCCTATGCGGAAGATTCGGCGATTCTCGCGGCGGCAGGACTGGCCGGTTTGTTGACCTTGATCAACAAGCATCCGCGCGGTTTTGATATGCAAATCGGGGAGCGTGGCGATACGCTGTCCGGTGGCCAGCGTCAGGGCGTCGCCATTGCCCGCGCTTTTTTGACCGATCCGCCGTTGCTTGTTCTGGACGAGCCCACCAGCGGGATGGATTACACCACGGAGAGCGAATTCAAGGTGCGTCTCGGACGTTTCTCCAAACGCTCGACCCCAGGGAAAACGGTGGTCATTTCCACGCACCGGTCCAGCCTCGTTGATCTGGCGGACCGGATCATCGTCATTGACAACGGCATCATCGTGGCGGATGGCCCGCGCAACGAAGTGGTCGAAGCCTTGCAAACCGGAAAGGTTGAACGAGCAGGATGAGCGATAAAAAACACATATCGTGGTGGGATCGCCTCCAGCAGGGCAAATTCAAGGCCCCCTGGATTTTTCGTATCTTCATCTCCCTGTTGGTCAGGTTGCTTGACCTGCCCAGAAAGCTGTTGCAACCGCTGCTCAGGTGGCTGATCAACCGCAACAAGGAAAAATTCGACGATACCGGCGGCCATGATTTCATGGCCAGCGCGGATTATGCGATTGCGACGCAGGATCCGATCCGGGCGAGGGTGCTGCTGAAAATGCTGGCCTGGATCCTGGTGATCTTTTTGATCTGGGCCAGTTTCACCAAGGTGAATGAGGTCACGCGGGGTGAGGGCAAGGTAATCCCTTACAGCCAGATCCAGGTGGTGCAGAATCTGGATGGCGGCATCGTCTCGGAAATTACGGTCCATGAAGGCGATGTGGTTCAGAAGGACCAAGTGCTGATGCGCATTGACGATACCCGCTTCCTCTCCAGCCTGAAGGAAAGCCGCTCCCAGTATCTGTCCCTGGAGGCCAAGGCGGCCCGCTTGCGTGCCCTGGCAGAGAACAGCAAATTCGTCATGCCCGAAGAGGTGGTCAAGGAAGCTCCGGACACTGCTGAAGAAGAGCGTCGTTTGTATGAATCCAGAAAGTCCGAGCTGGAAAATACCATCTCGATCTCCCGGGGCCAACTGGCACAGCGCCAGCACGAGCTGACCGAGCTTGAAGCCAAACACGAGCAGGCCGCAAGGGCCTGGGAGCTGACCTACAAGGAACTGGCGCTGACCAAGCCGTTGCTGTCGGCAGGGGCGGTTTCCGATGTGGACATATTGAAGCTGGAACGCGATGTCGCGCGTTTTCGTGGAGATCGCGACATGGCTTCCGCACAGATCGCTCGTGTGAAATCGGCCATCATCGAATCCACCGGGAAGGTCAGGGAGGTTGAAGACAGTTTTCGCAACGACGCCCGCAAGGACCTTGCAGAAACCCAGGCCAAGATCAACGGGCTGACCGAGGTGAACGTGGGGCTCACCGACAAGGTCACGCACTCGGTCATGAAATCGCCGGTGAAAGGCACGGTCAAACGGCTGCTGGTGAATACGGTCGGCGGCGTGATCAAGCCAGGCCAGGACATCATGGAAATCGTGCCGCTGGATGACAGCCTCCTGCTGGAAGTCAGGATACTCCCCAAGGACATCGGTTTCCTCAGGCCGGGACTGCGGGCCCTGGTCAGATTCAACGCCTATGACTTCGTCATCTATGGCGGGCTGGCGGGAACCCTGGAATCCATTGGCGCGGATACGGTGGTGGATGACAAGGGGAACGCGTTTTATCTGGTGCGTGTCAAAACGGACAGGAACAATCTGGGCAAGAACCTTCCGATCATTCCTGGGATGGTGGCGGAAGTGGATATTCAGACTGGCGAAAAGTCCGTGTTGAGTTATCTGTTGAAACCTGTTTTGAGAGCCCAGCAGCGCGCGTTGACCGAGCGGTGAGTCCACAATGACCCGCACCCATGTATTCGTGACGGATGGCGAACCGATCAGATCCAACTGGCGCGAAGCCTTTCCCCAGGCGCAGTTGGGCCATGCGGGGGCGACATCGTGCGAGGCGATCATCGTTTGGGTGTTGCTGCCCTACACCGGGGACATCACGCCCCTGATCCGGCAATGGCAGCGCATGGCCTGTGATGCGCCGGTGGTTGCGCTTTCAGACGAGCCGCGGGATGAAGAAGGCATGGTGGCCTTGCGTGCCGGAGTGTCCGGCTACTGCAATGGCTACGCCTCCCCTGCCGTACTGCAGCAGGTCGCTGAAACGGTCCTGCAGGGCGGTGTGTGGCTGGGCCAATCATTGCTGCAAAAGCTGGTGGCCACGACGGCACAAAACCTTCCCAAACCGGCAGTCGCCTCCTCGGACTGGGCTTTGAGCCTGACCGAGCGCGAGGTCATGGTGGCCCGGGCTGTCGCGTCAGGGGCCAGCAACAAGGAAATTGCCGACCAGCTCAACATTACCGAGCGAACGGTGAAAGCGCACCTGACTGCAGCCTTCGAGAAACTGAAAGTTCGCGACCGTCTGCAACTGACGCTGCTGGTCAACGGCATTACGGAGCTGAAAGCGCCTTCCTGAGGCCCGATCCCGGGTTGTACTTCAGTACAATGGTTTTTCCCCTTGAACAGGCTTAAAGTTGGGCTCAGGTAAGGGTAAAAGTTTTGTCAGGGGAACGTAAATGGCTGAAATTGCAGGACAAGTTACTGGAGTTGCCGGGAACCCCGCTGTTGCCGGGAACCCCGCTGTTGCCGGGAGTCCCGCTGCTGCCGGAAACCCCGCTGCTGCCGGAAACCCTGCCGAAGTCGCCGGGAAGGTTTTAAGTGTTTCTGGGGAAGTGGTCGCCGTCAACCCAACGACCGGGACGACCCGTACATTGCACGCCGGAGACAAGGTCTTCATTGGTGAGCTCATCACCACGGCCAAAGGCGCCACCGTCGATCTGGCTCTGGCGGATGGGCGCAACCAGGAAATTCTCGACAACAAAAAGGTTCTGCTTCAGCACGAGGTGGCCTCGGCTTCGGGCAACAGCCCGACCGGGAGCGACAGCGCCATACAGGTCAACAGTTCTGACGCCAATGCGGCCCTGACCGCATTCAAGGTGGGCGGTGCCACTGACAGCGTCATTCAATCCGGTAGTGTCTCAAGCAGTTCATCGAATGCAAGTGCCCAGATGCCGAACACGGTGCACAACGCAGGTGTGACGGTCAGCGTCTCTCCCGCTGGCGCGCCTGCTTCGACGTCCTCAGCCCAGGTGATCGATCCCAATGCCAGCCAGAACAACGCTCACATCGTAACCCAGACCGTTACCCCAACGGCTCCTCCGACGACGGCGCCTCAAGACACCACTTCCAGTCCAACCGTTGCCCAGCTGTCTTCGCCGACGGTGAATCAAGCGACGTCGCCTACTACATCCCAATCCACCAATTCCACCGCACAGGTTGCAGGTGTTGCACAGGCCGCAGAAGCAGCCGACGCGCAAGCCAGAACAGCTGCCCAGGCGGCTGCGACGGCCTCTGCCAATCATGCTGCCACTGACGCATCGACGGCCCAGGCCGCGGCAGACGCTGCGGCGCATGCCGCCACCAGTGCCAGTCAGGCGCTTACCGATGCCGTGCTGACAGGGTTCACTTCAGCCATCACTGCAGCCAAGACCGCCGCTGCTGCGGCGAGTGCAGATGCAAACGCTGCCCAAAATGCCGCCAATACCGCTGCCACGGCTGCCACCCAGGCTGCGGCTGCCGCCGCCAGTGCCCAGAGCGCCACCAGTGCTACGGATGCCAAGACTGCGGCCACTGCGGCTGCCAGCGCCGAATCCACTGCAGCAACAGCTTCAACCGCTGCTGTGGCAGCCAGTGCCCAGGCGACCACTGATTCGTCTACGGCGCAGCAGGCGGCGGCAACAGTGACACCACCGGAGATTACGGTGGACCCGGTGGGCACGCCGGCCAATCTCGTAACGATCGGTCAGGAGGGTGCGAATGCCACCGTGGCAGTCACCGGCAAGGTCAGCGGGACGTTCACGGTGGGAGACACGGTCACAATCTCGGTGGGCGGGCACAGCTACAACGGCCTGGTGCAAGCAGGGGGTGGTTACAGCATCGGCATCCCCGGGAATGTGCTGGCGGGTGCGACCAATATCAGCGCCTCCGTGCTGGCCCACGATCCGGCCAATCCGTCGAGCACTTCTACGGCTTCGGCGGGGCACGGGTACGCGGTGGAAAGTTTGCCGACCATCAGTGTGGATCCGGTGGGCACACCCAATAACGTGGTGACCATTGGTGAAGAGGGTGCAAGTGCCACCGTGGCGGTGACCGGCAAGGTCAGCGGGACGTTCACGGTGGGAGACACGGTCACAATCTCGGTGGGCG
>JAGWPH010000248.1 GCA_028870615.1 Betaproteobacteria bacterium | reverse complement strand
TTCGTTGCGCTATCCGTTGGTGGACGGGCAGGGTAACTTCGGTTCCGTGGACGGCGACAACCCGGCGGCCATGCGGTACACCGAAATCCGCATGGCGCGCATTACCCATGAACTGCTGGCCGACATCGATCGCGATACCGTGGATTTTGGCCCCAACTACGACGGCTCGGAAAAAGAGCCGCTGATTCTGCCAGCTAAATTCCCCAATCTACTGGTCAACGGCTCCTCGGGAATTGCAGTGGGTATGGCCACCAATATCCCACCCCACAACTTGGGGGAAGTGGTGGATGCCTGTCTGGCAGTGCTGTCTAACCCGGATGTCAGCATTGATGACCTGATAGCCATCATGCCTGCGCCGGATTTTCCCACCAAGGGCATCATTTACGGCACGGCTTCGGTTCGCGAAGGCTATCTCACGGGTCGGGGGCGGGTGCTGATGCGGTCACGCACCCATGTGGAAGACATTGACAAAGCGGGCGGGCGCCAGGCCATTATCGTTGATGAGCTGCCGTACCAGGTCAACAAGGCCAATCTCATCATCAAGATTGCCGAGCTGGTGCGCGAAAAACGCATCGAAGGCATTTCCGATTTGCGTGATGAGTCCGACAAATCCGGCATGCGGATTGTGATCGAGCTCAAACGGAGCGAATTGCCTGAAGCGGTTCTCAACAACCTGTTTAAGCAGACGCAGTTGCAGGATTCATTTGGGATGAATATGGTGGCGCTGGTAGACAACCAGCCACGCCTGCTTAATCTCAAACAGTTTCTTGAGGCATTTTTGCGCCATCGGCGCGAAGTGATCACGCGTCGTACCGTCTTTGACCTTGGCAAGGCGCGTGAACGCGCCCATATTCTGGAAGGACTTGCGGTTGCCCTGTCCAACGTGGACGAAATCATTGCCCTCATCAAAGCCTCGGCGACGAGGGTTGTGGCGCGTGATGCCCTGATGAATCAACTCTGGCACTCGGAACTGGTACGGGAAATGCTGGCACGTTCCCAGGAAAACGCTTCCCGACCCGCTGGACTCCCTGCTATTTTTGGATTGCATCCGGAGGGCTACCGGTTGTCCGAAGCCCAGGCCATCGCCATTCTGGAAATGCAGTTGCAGCGCTTGACCGGACTTGAGCAGGAAAAGATCCACGGTGAATACCGCGAAGTCATGGAGCGCATCGCCGATCTGCTGGATATTCTGGCCCATCCGGAACGCATTTCGCGCATCATTGCTGAAGAGCTTACGGCGATTAAAGAAACCTTTGGGGACGGTCGCCGCAGCGAGATCGTGGTCAACGCAGAAGATATCGACTACGAGGATCTCATTACTCCTGCCGAGGTCGTGGTGACATTGTCCCATGGCGGATATATCAAGTCGCAACCCGTGGGGGACTATCGTGCGCAGCGTCGGGGCGGGCGAGGCCGGCAAGCCGCAGCGACCAAAGAAGACGATTTCATCGATCGCCTGTTTGTGGCCAATACGCATGACCACATCCTCTGTTTTTCCAGTCTGGGTCGGGTGTACTGGTTACGCGTATTCAATGTGCCAGCAGGCAGCAGCTCCAGCCGCGGCAAACCCATCGTTAACCTGATGCAGCTGGAAGAAGGTGAAAAGATCAATGCCATTCTACCGGTCAAGGAATTCGATGCGCAGCATTTTGTGCTCATGGCGACGGCGTTGGGGACGGTCAAGAAAACACCGCTCACCGATTTTTCACGCCCGCGTGCGGCGGGGATCATCGCAGTTGATCTTGATCCAAACGATTACCTGGTCGGTGTGGCCATCACCGATGGGCAGCATGACGTGATGCTGTTTTCCGATGAAGGCAAGGCAGTTCGCTTCGCCGAAGATGATGTGCGGCCCATGGGGCGCACGGCACGTGGCGTACGCGGCATGCGGTTGCCGGAAGGTCAGCGGGTCATTGCCATGCTGGTGGCTGAAAATGAATCCCAGTCGGTACTCACGGCGACTGAAAATGGCTATGGCAAACGCACGCCGATCTCCGAATACACCCGGCATGGTCGGGGTGGGCAAGGCATGATTGCCATCCAGACATCGGTGCGCAACGGTCGGGTCGTCAGCGCCGCGCTGGTTAACCCCGATGATGAGCTGATGCTGATTACTACGGGGGGTGTCCTGATTCGAACCCGGGTTCAGGAAATTCGGGAAATGAGTCGGGCAACGCAGGGCGTGACCTTGATTGCCCTGGATGGGGGAGAGAAGCTGGTGTCCCTAAGCCGCATTGATGAGTCAGCGTCGGAAGACACAGTGGTCTGATCCAATAATGCGCACCTTCAATTTCTCGGCGGGGCCCGCGACGCTCCCTATGGACGTCATTAGCCAAGTGCAGCAGGAGTTACCGGACTGGCGTGGTACCGGCATGTCCGTCATGGAACTAAGCCACCGAAGTCCGGAATTTGCCGGGATCCTGGCCGAGTCCGAGCTCGATCTGCGCGAACTTCTGGCCATTCCTGATCACTATCGGGTGGTGTTCTGTCAGGAGGGGGCCAGTGCCCATTGGGACATGATTCCGCTCAACCTGTTGCAAGGCAATACGCGTGCCGATTATATCGAAACCGGTTATTGGTCTTATCGGGCCATCGAAGAAGGGCGGCGCTATTGCAACGTGAACATCGCAGCCTCCAATCGCGTGGATCAGTTTTGCGCAATTCCAGATCCTCGCGAGTGGCGCCTCGATTCCAAAGCGGCGTATGTGCATTACTGCTCCAACGAAACCATTGATGGTCTGGAGTTTTTTTGGATACCGGATGTGGGCAAGGTTCCGCTGGTGGTGGATATGTCCTCGCACTTTCTGTCACGACCCATGGATATTTCAAAATTCGGCCTGATCTACGCAGGCGCTCAAAAGAATATCGGCCCTGCGGGACTCAGCATTGTGATTGTTCGCGATGATCTACTCAAGCCGGCTGCCCCGGGGACACCCTTTCTGATGAATTATCATGATCAGGCGCACGCGCATTCCATGTTGAATACTCCCCCCACTTTTACCATCTGGGTGGCTGGATTGGTGTTTCAGTGGATCAAGCGACAGGGCGGATTGCAAGCCATGGAACGGATCAATACCCAAAAATCCCGAGTGCTGTATGATTTTCTGGACAGTAGCGAATTTTATCGGTCCCGTGTCAAGCATCAGGATCGTTCGCGCATGAACGTTCCGTTTCATCTGCGCGAGCCGTCCCTGGATGAGGTTTTTTTGAAAGAGGCTGCGTCCCATGGCTTGCACCAGCTGCGTGGACACCGGGTGGTAGGTGGAATGCGGGCGTCAATCTACAATGCGATGTCCATGGAAGGGGTAAAAGCGCTGGTATCATTCATGGCAGACTTCGAGCGTCGATATGGCTGATCCAAAACCAGAAATTTCGCTACAGTTGCTGAGAGAGAAGATCGATCAGATCGATCTTGAGATACTGCGCCTGCTCAATGCACGTGCGCGCGCCGCAGGCGAAATCGGCACACTCAAGACAGGGGTGCTCTATCGGCCTGAACGGGAAGCACAGGTGTTGCGAAGGGCGCGTGAACTCAATCCAGGCCCCTTGGGGAACGATACGGTGGCTTTCCTGTTCCGCGAAATCATGTCGGCTTGCCTTGCATTTGAGCGCCCCATCACTGTCGCCTGCCTTGGCCCTTCGGGAACTTATTCCGAAGCGGCAGCAGTACGCCAGTTTGGGCATGCTGCCACCACATTGAGCTGTGCCACGTTGGACGATGTTTTTCGTGTCACGGAAACCGGCAAGGCCGATTTTGCCGTGGTGCCTGTGGAAAACTCCACCGAGGGCGCGGTGGGTCATGCCCTTGACTTGATGATTGAAACCCCGCTCAAGGTTTGCGGTGAAATCCAGTTGCGCATCCGCCACCAGTTGCTTGCCGAACCTGGGGTGACGGAGCTCAAGGACATCGCGCGGGTGTTTTCCCATAGCCAGTCCCTGGGACAGTGTCAGCATTGGCTCAACGCTTATCTCCCCCAGGCTGAGCGGCTTGCAGTCAGCAGTAACGCCGAAGCCGCACGACTCGCCGCCCAGCAACCAGGCTCGGCGGCCATTGCGGGGGAACTGGCAGGTGAGCGTTATGGCCTGAGTGTGCTTTATGCCAACATTGAGGATGAAGCCACCAATACCACCCGTTTCCTGGTCCTGGGACCGGAACTTCCAGGGCCTTCCGGCCATGACAAGACCTCTCTGGTGCTGGCAGCGCGCAACCGTCCAGGGGCGATTCACGAACTGCTGACACCGCTTGCCGCGTGCGGGGTCAGTATGACCCGTTTGGAGTCGCGTCCTTCGCGTACGGCTTTGTGGGAGTATGTATTCTTCGTGGATGTCGAAGGCCATCAGCAGGATTCCGCGGTTGCCACCGCGATTCGGGCGCTTGAAGAGAAGGCGTTGTTCTGCAAGGTTCTCGGTTCCTATCCTGTGGCCGCTTTATGATTGATTTATGTGAACTGACGCCCGCTCATATTCGGGGCATTGCCCCCTATCAACCGGGCAAACCCATCAGTGAGTTGCAGCGCGAACTGGGTCTGACCCACGTCATCAAGCTGGCTTCCAATGAAAACCCGCTTGGCCCCAGTCCAAAAGCAGTGGCGGCGATACAAGCTGCGTTGCCCGATCTGGCCCTGTACCCCGATGGCAACGGATTTGATTTGAAATCCGCTTTGGCAGAACGCTTCACCATCTCGCGTGACCAGATCATTCTTGGCAATGGGTCCAACGATGTCCTGGAACTGGTGGCGCGTGCTTTTCTGGGCGGTAAAACTTCAGCGGTCTATGCGCAGCACGCGTTTGCCGTGTACCCACTGGTGACGCAAGCCGTAGGTGCCGAAGGCATTGAGGTGGTGGCGCGGGACTTTGCCCATGACCTCGAAGCAATGATTGCGGCCATTCGTCCCGACACCCGCGTCCTGTTCGTGGCCAACCCCAACAATCCCACCGGGACCTTCATTCCGGGGCCCATTCTGCACGAGGCGCTGGAACGTGTTCCCCACCATGTGCTGATCGTGCTGGATGAGGCCTACACCGAATACCTTCTGCCCGAACAATGCTACGACGCTGTGTCCTGGCTTGAATCGCTACCCAATTTACTGATCTCGCGCACCTTCTCCAAAGCTTACGGTCTTGCCGGGTTGCGCGTGGGATTCGGCCTGGCGCGCCCGGCCATCATTGATCTGCTCAACCGGGTGCGCCAGCCTTTTAACGTCAGTAGCCTCGCTTTGACCGCTGCCGCGGCGGCCCTGGATGATGGCGCGTTTCTCGAACGCACCCGGGCGGTTAATTCGGCAGGTTTGGCGCAGCTCACCGCAGGTTTCAAGCGGCTGGGGCTTCCGTTTATCCCTTCCTACGGCAATTTCGTCGCGGTGAAAGTGGGGGAGAGTGCACGCATTTATGAGTCCTTATTGCGCCAAGGGATTATTGTACGTCCGGTGGCTGCTTATCAGATGCCGCTCTATTTACGGGTTTCGGTGGGACTGGAGCAGGAAAATGCGGCCTTTCTTGCTGCTCTCGAAGCGAGTTTCAGCGAGGTTGCCTAAGCGATGTCTGACCCCATCCAAAAACCTCCGCAACGCCTGGCCATCATCGGTGTTGGACTGATTGGGGGTTCGTTTGCCCTGGCCATGCGCGAGGCGACTCGCGATGTGCATATCGTAGGATGCGATCGTGACGAGATCAATCTCGCCGCAGCGCGCCATCTGGGTGTCATCAATAGTGCCGTACACGAGGCCGGAGCCGCTGTCCATGGGGCAGACATGGTGTTGATCGCGGTGCCCGTGGGACAATTTGAGCTGGTCCTGCAGCAGATCGCACCGACTCTGAGTTCCACCGCGATCATTACCGACGTAGGCAGTACCAAAGGCTCCGTGGTACGTTCGGCCCAGGCCATTCTGGGCCCGGCTTTCAAGCGCTTTGTGCCAGGGCACCCCATTGCCGGGGCAGAATATAGCGGGGTGCGTGCTGCGCGGGCAGACCTGTTTCGCAATCGTTCGGTGGTGTTGACCCCTGTGGAAGGGGGAGACAAACTGCCATGCGAGATCATGCGTAAATGCTGGGAAGCCTGCGGCGCCCAGGTGGAAGAGATGTCCGTGCTTCGCCACGACGCCATTTTTGGGGTGGTGAGCCATTTGCCGCACCTCCTCAGTTTTGCACTGGTGTACGACATTGCTACCCGGGTAGATGCTGACACCTTGTTTCGTTTTGCGGCCAGCGGATTTCGCGACTTTACCCGTATTGCTGGAAGCAGCCCCGAGATGTGGCGCGACATTGGTCTTGCCAATCGCGACGTGCTGTTGCTGGAAATTGCTCGCTACCGCGAACACCTCGACCGATTAAGTGAACTACTGACCCAACAGAATGCCACTGGGCTGGAAGAGTTCCTTCGGCTGGCCCGCGAAGCGCGCCGCAGCTGGACTGAAAACTCCTGAGAATTTAATGACACAGACTTATTTTGTTCGCCCTGGAGGGGTGCTGTCCGGAACCCTGAGCGTGCCAGGGGACAAATCCATTTCGCACCGATCCATCATGCTGGGCGCCATCGCCGAAGGGGTGACCGAAGTCACCGGCTTTCTGGAAGGCGAGGATGCCCTGGCCACCATGAATGCTTTCCGGGCGATGGGGGTGCTCATCGAAGGACCCAATCAAGGGAGGGTGACCATCCACGGCGTGGGCAAATACGGACTCAAGGCGCCTGCCCGGCCGATTGACTGCGGCAATTCAGGCACCTCCATGCGCCTTCTGTCAGGGTTGCTGGCCGGACAGAAGTTTGCTGTCACACTGACGGGAGATGACAGCCTGAGGCGACGTCCCATGGCGCGGGTGGCCAAGCCACTGCAGGCCATGGGGGCCCGGGTGGAAACGGAACCTGGGGGGCTGCCGCCGGTGCGGCTGTTGCCGGTCTCCAGGCTTCACGGCATCCATTACGATCTACCGGTGGCCAGCGCCCAGGTAAAATCTGCAGTGTTGCTGGCGGGCCTCTATGCCGAAGGGGAGACCTCCGTCACCGAACAGAAACCGGCCCGAGACCATACTGAACGCATGCTGGTTGCATTGGGCTACCCGGTCGAGAGTCTAGGACCCACGACGCGGCTGTCCGGAAAAGGCGTGTTGCGGGCCGTGCCCATTGAGGTTCCGGCTGACATCTCCTCGGCAGCCTTCTTCATGGTGGGGGCCAGCATCGCCCCGGGGTCAGACCTCACCTTGCGTGCCGTTGGAATCAACCCCACGCGCACGGGCATTATCGACATCCTGCGCCTGATGGGCGCAGACATCACCCTCAACAACCAGCGCCTGGCAGGAGGCGAGCCGGTAGCCGATATCCGGGTGCGGTACGCGCCACTGCAAGGCATTGTGGTGCCCGAGGCCCTGGTCCCCCTGGCAATCGACGAATTTCCCATCCTGTTCGTGGCCGCTGCCAACGCGACGGGACAGACAGTGGTTACGGGGGCTGCTGAATTACGGGTGAAGGAGAGCGATCGTATCCGGGTGATGGCCGAGGGACTGCAAGGGTTAGCAGTGGATGCCACACCGACATCAGATGGGATGATCATCAATGGCGGGCGCCCGGTTGCCGGGGGAACCGTTGACAGTCATGGTGACCATCGGATTGCCATGAGTTTTGCCATGGCGGCCTTGCGGGCCGATGGCCCCATCACCATCCTGGACTGTGCCAATGTAGCCACCTCGTTTCCGGGGTTCTCCGACCTGGCTATCGTGGCCGGATTGTCCTTGTCCGCTGCATGATTCCCGTCATCGCCATTGATGGCCCTTCCGCTTCGGGTAAAGGAACCGTGGCTGAACGGGTCGCCCAATCCCTGGGGTTCCATTTTCTGGACAGCGGGGCGCTGTACCGACTGGTCGCCTTGGCTGCAGGCCGCAGCGGGATCTCCATGGGTGACACCACAGCACTGGAAAAGCTCGCAGCAAATCTCGATGTACGATTTTATCAAGGAAATATATATTTAAATAATCAATTAGTTACAGATGATATCAGATCTGAAATCTGCAGTAGGCACGCCTCCCTGGCAGCCGCGATTCCCGGGGTGCGCACAGCATTACTCACACGTCAGCGGGCTTTTCGTGAAGCCCCGGGGCTGGTGGCCGACGGGCGCGACATGGGGTCGGTCGTGTTTCCAGACGCGGTACTTAAGGTCTTTTTGACCGCAGACCCTAAAATCAGGGCACATCGGCGTTATAACCAGTTGATGAATAAGGGAATCCCTGCTAGTATGCAAAGCCTTTTGTGGGACATCGAGGAGCGCGATACGAGGGATGAATCCCGCACCGTGGCTCCTTTGAAACGTGGCAATGCCTTGCTGCTCGACACGACGACACTCACCATCCAGCAAGCGGTGGATCAGGTGTTGGCCTGGTTTGCAGAGGCGCAGCCAGGTTTGTCCTGATTTGAAGTAGAAGCGTCCGGACCGGGCTCCGGTCTATCGACACGAGGGTCTCCCTGCGCGATTCAGGGTTGGCCTGGCAGTTCTGTCGGTACGTTTCCTTTTTTAACAAACCCCGTAGCGCGGCGGGCCATTGAAATGAAACAAGGTAGTCAATAATGAATACAACACAACAAATTCCGGTCTTTACAGAAAGCTTTGCCAGTCTCTTTGAGGAGAGTCTGACGCACCAGGAAATGCGCTCTGGTGAAGTGATCACCGCTGAGGTGATCAGCATAGATGCCAACACGGTAGTCGTGAATGCGGGCCTCAAATCCGAGAGCCTGATCCCCATCGAGGAATTCAAGAACGATCGGGGTGAACTGGAAGTCCAGGTAGGCGATTTCGTCAAAGTAGCCATCGACGCGCTGGAGGACGGTTACGGCTCAACCAAATTGTCACGCGAAAAGGCGAAGCGCCTTGCAGCCTGGCTGGATCTGGATGATGCGCTGGCCAAAGGTACCTTGGTGCAGGGCGTCGTCAGCGGTAAAGTGAAGGGCGGTTTGACCGTCATGGTCAATGGCATTCGTGCTTTTCTGCCCGGTTCCCTGGTGGACGTGCGCCCAATCAAGGACACCACGCCCTTCGAAGGCAAGGAAATGGAGTTCAAGGTCATCAAGCTCGACCGCAAACGTAACAACGTGGTGGTTTCGCGTCGCGCCGTGATGGAAGCTTCTCAAGGAGCCGATCGCCAGAACCTGCTGGAAAACCTCAAAGAGGGGGCCGTGGTCAGGGGCATCGTCAAGAACATTACCGACTACGGTGCGTTCGTGGATCTGGGTGGCATCGATGGCCTGCTGCACATTACCGATCTGGCGTGGCGCCGGGTCAAGCACCCTTCCGAAGTACTCAATGTGGGTGATGAAGTTGAAGCCAAGGTCCTTAAGTTTGACCAGGAAAAGAATCGCGTGTCCCTGGGCCTCAAGCAGTTGGGCGAAGATCCCTGGGTGGGCCTGGCCCGGCGCTATCCGGAGCGGACCCGTTTATTCGGCAAGGTGACCAACCTGACGGACTACGGTGCGTTTGTGGAAATCGAGCAAGGCATCGAAGGATTGGTGCATGTGTCCGAAATGGACTGGACCAACAAAAATGTCCATCCCTCCAAGGTGGTACAACTGGGTGACGAAGTCGAAGTCATGATTCTGGAAATCGACGAAGAGCGTCGCCGCATCTCGCTGGGCATGAAACAATGCCGTGCCAATCCGTGGGATGAGTTTGCCATGACCCACAACAAGAATGACCATGTGCGCGGGCAGATCAAGTCCATCACCGACTTTGGGGTATTTATCGGTTTGCCTGGCGGCATCGACGGCCTGGTCCACCTGTCCGACCTGTCCTGGAATCAGACGGGCGAAGAGGCGGTCCACAACTACAAGAAGGGCGATGAAGTTGAGGCCCTGGTGCTTTCCATTGATGTGGAACGGGAGCGTATTTCGCTGGGCATCAAGCAGCTCTCCGGCGACCCCTTCAGCAACTTCACGGCAACCCACGACAAAGGTTCTTTGGTCAAGGGCGTGGTCAAGTCGGTGGATGCCAAAGGTGCCGTGATTGATCTGGGTGACGAAATCGAAGGCTACCTGCGGGCTTCCGAAGTTTCCCGCGATCGCGTGGAAGACCTGCGTACCCAGCTTAATGAGGGTGACGCCGTGGAAGCCGTGGTGCTCAACATTGACCGCAAAAACCGCGGAATCAATTTGTCCATCAAGGCGCGCGATGTGGTGGAAGAAAACGCCGCCATGCAACGTGTTGCATCAGAAAGTCCAGCTAATGCGGGTACCACCAGTCTGGGGGCCCTGCTGAAGGCCAAGTTGGGCAATCCAGGTTCTGGAAATTAAGGGGTTTTCATGACGAAGTCCGAACTCATTAGCCTGCTGTCGGATCGTTATTCACAGTTGGTTGCAAAAGATACGGAACTGGCTGTCAAAACGATCCTGGATGCCATGAGTCACAGCCTGGTGTCCGGCGAGCGTATTGAGATTCGTGGCTTTGGCAGTTTCGGACTGAATCATCGACCCCCCCGTCTGGGCCGTAACCCCAAGACGGGGGAGAAGGTGCGTGTTCCTGAGAAGTATGTGCCGCATTTCAAGGCCGGTAAGGAATTGCGTGACCGGGTGGATTACCCCAAATCTGAAGCCTCTGCAGGTCACTGAAACACGGCGGGAGTTGCAAAACCCCCGCCGTTTCATTAGGGATGATCGGATGGTTTACCTCAAATGGCTGGTGCGCATCGTCATCTTTGTCTTGCTGCTGGGTTTCGCGGTTAAAAACCTGGAGATGGTCACTCTCAATTATTTCATGGGGTACCAATGGCAGGAACCGCTGGTGGTTATCCTATTGGCGTTCACAATCCTCGGCGTGATCATCGGCCTTTTGGCCGCGATGACCACCCTGTTCAGACAACGACGGGAAATCCAGGCCCTGCGCCGCGAATTGCGGCGTCTCGATAAAACCGTGAATGAAACGCCCGCAGGATCCCCCATCGCGGATACGGCCACAGCAGGCCATGTGGATGTGATGTGAAGAAACGGTCGCCTAAGGCAGGCGAGCAGACAAGGCTCCCTTCACTCTGATGGACTTTCAATCCTACTGGTTACTGGCATTGCCGATGTTTTTCGGTCTGGGCTGGCTTGCAGCCCGGGTGGATATCCGCCATCTACTGACCGAATCACGGGCGCTTCCCGCTTCCTATTTCAAGGGACTTAATTTTCTGCTGAATGAACAGCCGGACAAGGCTATCGAAGCCCTGATCGAAGTGGCGCGTGCCGACCAACAAACTGTCGAGCTGCATTTTGCCCTGGGTAGCCTGTTTCGGCGTCGCGGTGAAGTGGACCGTGCCACGCGCATGCACCAGAACCTGGTGGATCGCAGTGATCTGGGCAGCAGCCAGCGCATGGCTGCGTTGCATGAATTAGCCCAGGACTATCTGAAAGCCGGTCTGCTGGATCGGGCTGAAGCCTTGTTCAAGGATTTGAGCAAGACCGAATTTTCCGAATCGGCGTTGCGATATCTGCTGGACATCTACGTCACCGAGAAAGATTGGCAGAAGGCCATCGAAACGGCTGAGGCCCTGGAGGTGGCGACGGGGGATGCCTACCGTCGCGAAGTGGCAAATTTTTACTGCGAACGGGCGGCCATGGAATACAGCCATTCCCGTCTGGAAGAGGCACGTACCCAGATTGCCGCAGCGCTTGAAGCAAACCGCAAATGCGTGCGTGCCA
>JAGWPH010000247.1 GCA_028870615.1 Betaproteobacteria bacterium | reverse complement strand
GCCACATCGACCCCGCCAGCCCGTCCGGCATCCTGGCGCTGAACGGCCTGATCACCCGCCAGGCAGCGATGATTGCCTACAACAATGATTTCAAACTGATGATGATCGTGACAATCGCCGTGATCCCCTTGCTGTTGCTGCTCCGCCCCCCGGCACGGCATACAGGCCCGCAAGACGTCGCGATCATGGAGTGAGTTCATGACACGCCGCCTGCCTCGTCCTGCTTTGCTCCTTGCTCTGGCCCTTTCGGCTTGCAGCGTCGGACCTGATTTCAGGACCCCCGATCCCCCAGCCACAAAAACCTATACTTCGGAAAAAGAAATCCTCACCTCCGAGCAACGGAGCGCGCTGGGCCAGCACATTACAACCGAATGGGGGGGCCTGTTCGCTTCCGTCCCACTCAATGCCCTGATCAGTCAGGCATTCTCGGACAACTACGACATCGCAGCCGCCCGGGAAACCCTGGTACAGGCCGAGGCCTCCGTCAAAGCCCAAAGCGGCAGCTTGATGCCACAAGCCTCACTGGACGCGCTGGCCGGTCGGCAAAAGTATGGCGTAGCCCTGTTCGGCCCTTCCAATTTCTTTATTCCGCCTTTCACCTACTACGAGGCGGGCCCGTCGTTGAGCTGGACCCTGGACCTTTTTGGCGGTGGACAACGCAGAGTTGAGCGCCAACAGGCGCTGGCGGACTACCAAAGTCACGAACTGGACGCCATGTACGTGGTGCTGTCCGGCAACGTGGTGTCCCAGGCGATCGCGCTTGCCACCGTTAAGGCCGAAATCGCCACCCTTCAACGCATCCTGGCGGCGGACGAAAAAACCCTGGTCCTGGTGCAGGCTTCGTTTGAAGCCGGTGCCGCCACGCGCATGGACATCCTGGAGGCTCAAAGCAGGTTGATGGCTGATCGTGCGCTGCTCCCACCCCTGAAACAACGTTCCAGTCTGAGCTATCACACCCTATCCGTCCTCGTGGGTAAGGCCCCCGCCGACTGGTCACCGCCCGATCTGGATTTCGACCATCTCACGCTTCCCGAAACACTGCCGCTCAGCCTGCCTTCCGAACTGGTGCGCAAGCGCCCCGATATTCTGGCGGCCGAGGCCAACCTGCACGCGGCCAGTGCCACCGTTGGTGTGGCCACGGCCAATCTCTACCCCAGCCTCACGCTTAGTGCCGACATGTTCCAGGAAGCACTGACGCCCACCCGGCTCTTTTACGGCATAAGCAATGCCTGGGCACTGGCGGGCGGTTTGTCTGTCCCGATTTTCAACGGAGGCACGCTCTCCGCAGAAAAGCGCGAAGCCGAACACGCTTACCTGGCAGCCCTGGCCGAGTATCGCCAAACTGTCGTACGCTCATTCAGTCAAGTGGCCGATGCACTGGCCGCCCTTGCTCATGACGCCGAGATGCTCGATGCCTTGAAAGCGACCGCTGCCACAACCAGAGCATCACTGGATCTTGCACAAAAAAGCTACGAGGCAGGAAATACCGGATTGCTCCAGATCGAAGCGGCACGGCGTGCGTTTGCACAGGCAGAACTGCATCTGGTTGAAGTACGAAGTCAGCACTGTCTTGATGCAACTCAGTTGTTCGTGGCGTTGGGGGGCTCCCCAAAAATGTAGTCACACTGAATACCGGTTTTTGGCGACATTCCTGCCTTAAGGTTTTTAAAGATGGTATCGTGTGATGCGCAATAGAACATCCGGTCTCAAATTTGAAGCGCGGGGTCGCTTCTTTGGTGAAGAAGATTGCTAGAGGCGTGGCGGAGAGGGCGGGATTCGAACCCGCGTTAGGTTATTCACCTAAACACGCTTTCCAGGCGTGCGACTTAAACCGCTCATCCACCTCTCCGAAGGCCGCGAATTATACCGGAGTTTGCTCCATCAGGGTCAATGAAACTGCTTTGGATGTTAACTACGAACCGCGTCGCCGCAGATAAGACAGCATCCAGCGCGGCGACCAGAGCCATTGCCGATGCTGTAGCAGCAACAATCCCGATATCAAAAACAACAAGTGCACTGGCAAAATGCCAACCCAGGGCGAAATACGGCCCTGCACAACCCATGCTTGTGCGATGCTCATGGTGTTGTAATACACCATGTAGGTCAGCAGGGCGAAAATCATGTTGGAAGAACGTCCACCGCGCGTGTTTACATAGGACAGGGGAATTGCAAATACAGCCAGCACCAAAAGGCTGATAGGCAATCCCAGACGCCAATGAATTTCACCCCATCCATCCAGTGTGGGGTTATGAAAGAGTTGCCCAATGTTCATCGACTTGACTGAAATGGCGTTGTTGCTGACCCCCTTCTGATCTACCCTGAGTTCAGCCTGATCAAAATCGATCAACGAATAATCGGCGGTTCCGGGTTCGCCTTCGTAGCGCCGTCCCTGCTGGAGCACGATAAATCGATCCCCATTGGGATGAACGGCCACAAACCCCTTGTTGGCTGCAATGACTCCCAGTTTGTGATCCTGAACCGATTGCACGAAGACATTGGAAACCTTGTCTTTGCTCTCACTGATGGCATCGACAAAAAATACCTGGTCCGATTGGCGAGACTCTCGAAACACCCCGGGCGTAATCTGTGAGGTCTCATCCCGACTGTCAAGGCGGCTCTGGTACTCGGCCCGCTTGCCGATAGCCCAGGGGGAGACTACCAGGCTCATGAGAGCCACCACAAGGGTCATGGGTAAAGCAAAAGCCAGGGCCGGACGCATGAATCGTGACAGACTTACGCCAGAGCTAAGCCAGATAATCATCTCAGAATCGCGGTAGCAACGCGTCAAAGTCATCAACAGTGCGGTAAAAACAGCCGCAGATAATATGACCGGGAGGTAAGTCAGCGCACCAAAAGCCACCATGGCAGCCACCGCATCGGCAGACAGCGCCCCGCCAGCAGCCATGCCGAGCAATTTGACCACTGTGACGGTAAGCAGAATGGACAGCAAAACCATCAGGGCCATGACCGCGGTCCGGCTAAATTCCTTGCGAAGCGAACGACTGAATATCATGAATGGGGACGCTAGTTTTGACTTTTAATAGGCTTTGCCCGGATAATTTCCGTTTATTTTCGCAATGTTGAGCAAATCGTCTGGAGAGATACTGTGGAATTTAGCACAAAAGCCCAATCCCCCGAGAAAGTCCGTACCGGATGTATCGTCGTCGGAGTCTCCGAAGGGCAGCGTCTGTCCCCCAGCGCCAAAACTCTGGATATCGCCAGTAGCCAGCACCTATCCCGGTTGCTTAAACAAGGCGACCTTTCCGCCAAAATAGGAAAGACCCTGCTGATTCATGGCGTTCCCGGAATTTTGGGGGAACGGGTCCTCCTGGTAGGGACCGGCAAGGAAAAAAACCTCAGTGATCGGGATTATCGTACCCTGGTGCGTTCCAGTGTACTGGCGCTGGACGGCACCGGCACAGATGACGCGCTGTTTTGCCTCAGCGAAATACCGGTAGCGGGCCGCGATGTCGAATGGAAACTCCAACAGCTCATTCTCACCGCCCGCGAAACCGGCTACCGCATCACCCGGGTTGCCGACCAGCAAGACCCGGCATGCACACTGAAGCAAATCAGCATCCCAACTCCAGGGAAAATAAAGCCGGTCGCGCTCAATACGCTCATCTCACAATCCCAAGCGATCGCCAATGGGTTGGCAATAACCCGCGATCTGGGCAACCTTCCCCCCAATCTCTGTACCCCCACATATCTGGCAGAAAGCGCCAAGGCCATGGGCAAACAATGGAAGCTCAAAATCGAGGTGCTGGAACAATCGGATATGGAAAAGCTGGGCATGGGCGCCCTGCTCGCAGTTGCGGCGGGCAGTCGTCAGCCGCCCAAGCTCATTGTCATGCATTATAACGGCGCAGCAAAAAGTCAGAAACCAGTGGTTCTGGTGGGGAAAGGGATCACTTTCGATACCGGCGGGATTTCCTTGAAACCAGCTCCAGAAATGGATGAAATGAAGTTTGACATGTGCGGTGCAGCCAGTGTTTTCGGTACGATGCGCGCCGTGGCTGAAATGAAGCTCCCCATCCATCTGATCGGAGTCATTCCCACCTGTGAAAACATGCCAGACGGGAATGCCACACGTCCGGGAGATATTGTCCGCAGCATGTCCGGCCAAACCATCGAAATCCTCAACACGGATGCCGAGGGGCGCCTTATTCTGTGCGATGCCCTCACCTATGCAGAAAAGTTTGAACCCGATACCATCATTGATGTCGCCACACTGACTGGTGCCTGCGTGATTGCCTTAGGCAACGAAGCAGCCGGGCTGTTTGCCAACGATGACAAATTGTCTGAGAAACTGCGTGTTGCGGGAGAGTACACGGGAGACCGGGCCTGGCCGATGCCATTGTGGGAAGAATACCAGGAAGGCCTTAAAACCAATTTTGCCGACATGGCCAATGTGGCCGGTCGCGCCGGTGGAAGCATCACCGCCGCCTGTTTTTTGGCCCGCTTTACCCGCAAGATGCGCTGGGCTCACCTGGATATTGCCGGAGTAGCGTACAAGGGCGGAAAAGACAAAGGTGCCACCGGGCGCCCGGTAAAACTATTTTGCCGTTATCTTATCCAGCGCAGCGGACATTAATGGCATCGTGACTCGAATCGATTTCTATACCCATGTTCAGGACAAGTTGCCCGTAGCCATTCAGCTCGTCAACAAGGCCTGGAATCGTGGTCTGAATGTGTGGATTCGGGTTGTTGACGATGCTGCCGCCTCACGTATGGACCAAGGCCTGTGGACCCATCCGGCAGAAGGGTTTATTCCCCACTGCAGATCGGATCATGCCCTGGCAAATGAAACACCTGTCATTATTGACGCCTCTGACCGATTGCCATGCTCTGACCAAATCCTGATCAACCTGCATCCGGAACGCCCGGAATATTTTTCCCGCTTCGAGCGTCTGATTGAGATTGTGAGTCTGAACGAACAGGATCGCAAACAGGCCCGGGAACGGTTTGCTTTTTACCGGGATCGCGGATTTGAAATCCACTCTCACGATTTGAGCCAGTCAAAGATCTGAACGCATGGAACTCACCAAAAGTTTTGAGCCTCACCCCATCGAAGCACGCTGGTATCCAGAATGGGAATCGCGCGGATACTTCAAGGCATCGATGCACGCCAATGCCAGCCCGTACTGCATCCTGCTGCCTCCGCCCAATGTCACAGGTACGCTGCACATGGGGCATGCGTTTCAACACACCCTGATGGACAGCCTGATGCGCTATCGGCGCATGATGGGAGACAACGCCCTCTGGCAAGCCGGTACGGACCACGCCGGCATTGCCACTCAGATCGTGGTGGAGCGCCAGTTGGAAACGCAACAACTGGATCGTCGTACCCTGGGCCGTGAGGCCTTCCTGGAACAAGTGTGGCACTGGAAAGAACAGTCTGGTTCTGCCATCACCCGTCAAATGCGGCGCCTGGGTAGCTCCTGTGACTGGATCCGGGAACGTTTCACCATGGACGAAGGATTAAGCCAGGCTGTAACCAGGGTGTTTGTGCAGCTTTATCGGGAAGGCCTGATCTATCGGGGCAAACGTTTGGTCAACTGGGATCCTGTGTTGCAAACCGCTGTTTCAGACCTGGAGGTAGTGTCTGAAGAAGAAGACGGCAAACTCTGGCAGATCCGCTACCCCCTCGCTGCCGGCCCGGGCTATCTGGTCATTGCCACTACCCGCCCGGAAACCTTGCTGGGTGACATGGCCGTGGCCGTTCATCCCGACGATGCACGCTACCAGCACCTGATCGGACAACAGGTACTGCTTCCATTGACCGGGCGCAGCATCCCGATCATTGGCGATACTTATGTCGACCCCACGTTTGGTACGGGCTGCTTAAAAATCACACCAGCCCATGATTTCAATGACTACCAAGTCGGCACACGCCACCAGCTTGAGCCCCTTTCCATTTTCACGCCGGATGCCCGTATTAACGACAACGCACCTGAAGCCTATCGGGGACTGGACCGTTTTGAGGCGCGTACCCGGATACTGGAAGATCTGGAATCCCAAGAACTTCTGGACAGCGTCAAGCCACATAGGCTGATGGTGCCCCGCGGGGACCGTACCCGGCAGGTTATCGAACCCATGCTCTCCGACCAGTGGTTTGTCTCGATGAAAGGAATGGCGCATGAAGCATTGCAGGTAGTTCGAGAAGGGAAGATCCGTTTCGTTCCGGAAAACTGGACCGGTACTTACAATCACTGGCTTGACAATATCCAGGACTGGTGCATTTCCCGTCAACTATGGTGGGGCCATCGCATCCCTGCGTGGTATGACCACGAGGGCCGGGTCTATGTGGCCGAATCCAAAGCCGAAGCATCTCTCTTGGCTGGTGGAAAACCGCTAACCCAGGATGAAGATGTTCTTGATACCTGGTTCTCGTCCGCACTCTGGCCATTCTCCACTTTGGGCTGGCCTGAGAAAACGCCGGAATTGAGCACATTCCTGCCTTCCAGCGTGTTGGTCACCGGGTTTGACATCATCTTTTTCTGGGTGGCGCGGATGGTCATGATGACCACCCATTTCACCGGCCAGGTGCCCTTTCGGGAAGTGTATGTCACCGGTCTGGTGCGCGATGCTCACGGCCAGAAAATGAGCAAATCCAAGGGCAATATCCTCGACCCCATCGATCTCATTGACGGCATCGATCTGGAAGCCCTGGTTATGAAACGTACCAGCAACCTGATGGATCCAAAGCAGGCAGCCTCAATTGAAAAAGGCACTCGTAAGGAATATCCGGATGGCATCCCGAGTTTCGGTGCCGATGCGTTGCGTTTCACTTTTGCCAGCCTTGCAACGCATGGGCGTGACATCAAGTTTGATTTGCAACGTTGCGAAGGCTATCGCAACTTCTGCAATAAATTATGGAATGCCACGCGCTACGTCCTGATGAATGTCGAAGAACAGGACTGTGGCCTGGACTCGACCCTGCCCGTTTCGTTATCCACCGCTGACCGCTGGATTATCAGCCGTCTGCAGGATGCGGAAGCTTCAGTACATGAAGCATTCAAGACATACCGCTTTGACCTGGCTGCACGGGCCCTCTACGAATTTTTATGGGATGAATACTGCGACTGGTATGTAGAACTGGCCAAGACCCAGCTGGCACAGACAGATCCTGCCACCCAGCGCGGCACACGCCGGACCCTGGTACGCGTTCTTGAGGCCACATTACGCCTGGCGCATCCGATCATTCCTTTCATCACCGAAGAGTTGTGGCAAAAGGTCGCGCCCCTTGCTGGAAAATTCGGACCCAGTGTGATGCTGCAACCTTATCCCCAACCTGAACCGGGAAAACGCGATCCGGTGGCAACTGACGCGATAACGTTGCTCAAGGACCTGGTCAATGCCTGTCGCACCCTGCGTAGCGAAATGAATGTGGGACCAGGCGAACGCCTGCCGCTTCTGATAAGCGGCAACACTGAAAAACTGGCCGGGCTGGAAGGTTATCTCCAGTTTCTGGCCCGCCTTGCGGAAGTCACGACACAGCCGGCAGGATTGCCTGACGCGGATGCCCCCGTCGCTGTTGTCGGCGATATCCGGCTGATGCTGAAAATCGAAATTGATGTTGTCGCCGAAGCAGATCGACTCAACCGGCAGATCGCCAAGCTGAAGGAAGAACTGACAAAATCCCGTGCCAAGCTGGATAACTCAGGGTTCGTTGACCGCGCACCGGCAGCTGTGGTGGCTCAGGAGCAGGTGCGGATGGAACGTTTTGCGCTCACCCTCAAAGAACTTCAAAGTCAATTGGAACGATTACAAAAGCGCGTCTAATCAAGGAGTTGTCAGGGACTCACTCAGATTTGAGCGATCTGATTTTTTGCCGCTTTGTGCTTTGAGCTCTTTCTTGATTTCTCGGATACGCGCCTCGACACTGGAATTCTGATAAAAATCACCATCGTCGCTTTTCACGGCAATTTGCAATTGATCCAGGGCTGCGGTCAGATTACCCTGACGCAGGTACGATTCTGCCAAAGCTTCATGGCTCAGAAGTTGTTTGCCAAGATGCGCATATGCTCTGGCTTGCAGGTCATACAGATGGTAGTCACTGCGCGACAGTGACAACCTGTTGTTGATGGCTTCCAAGCCTTCCAGGTCCCGATGCGCATCAAGCAGGGTCTTGATATACCCGTAATTGAGCGCACGCTGATCCGGATAATGATGCAAGGCCGTGCGGTACAGGTCGATGGCTTCAGACAGGTTCCCCTGGTCGTGCACGATCTGGGCACCAAGACTGTCGAACAGCACGTTCGGATGGTACAACGTACGCACCAGCGCAAGGGTACTGGCGGCAGCATCCAGCTTGCCATCACGCCACTGTGCAACAGCCTTGCCATAAAACAGCGGCCTATCTTCCAGTCGCTTGGTATCGAGCGAACGCCCATCGAAGTAACGCATCGCTTCACGTGGAGTTCCCGTCAGCGCAGCAATCCGAGCGCGAATCAATTGAAAATTTGGGCCATCCTGAACTTGGCGATAAGGAATGTCTTGCAACCGATCCTGAATTTCGGCAAGACGCTCCGTGGTCAGTGGGTGCGTTTTAAGATACGCCGGTGAAGTGCCTTCATAAAACCGGCCATAGCGTTGCAGCTTGCCAAAGAAACTGGCCATGGCGCGCGGATCATACCCTGACTTGATCAAACGTTGTATGCCCAACCGGTCTGCTTCGCGTTCGTTTTCCCTGGTGAAGTCAAGTTGCGCCTGAACCATTCCGGCCTGGGCCCCCATAACGGCCCCCATGCTGGCATCAGGATTGCTGCGGGCCGCCAGAATGGCTGCTGCCATGGCCGCCAGTGTCAGGGGCATATTTTTACTTTGCGCCTCAATCATGCGCGCAATATGGTGTTGCGTGACGTGGGAGATTTCGTGCGCCAGGACCGAAGCCAGCTCGGATTCGTTTTCGGCCGCCATCATGAGACCCGTATGCACCCCGATGAATCCTCCGGGCAGTGCAAACGCATTCAGACTTGCGTCCTGGATCAAGAAAAATTCAAACTGCTGGCCCCCCAGGTCATCGCTTACGGCGAGCAACCGGTTACCAACGCTGTTCAGGAAATCAACGCTCTCAGGATCATCAAAATAGACCCGGTCGCTACGAATTTCGAGCATGATCTCACGCCCCAGGGCTTTTTCATCCTGGCTGGAAAATACCGTTGACGAGCTGTCACCCAGATCAGGCAGTTCATAGGCGACAGAACCACCAACCATGCAGCAGGTCACAAGAAATACAAGAAGTCGACGCATCTTGCTATGATAGCCCGAGTGGCACATTGTTCCGTTTCCCATATAATCTTCTACTCTATTGTTACAGAGCATTGAACTCTTGTCATGAACCCCACTCTGACGCATTTCGATAGTGCCGGCCAGGCCCATATGGTGGACGTGGCTGGCAAGGCTGAAACTCACCGGGTGGCGCGCGCCTCAGGCCGGATTGCCATGCAACCCGAAACACTGGGCATGGTCAAACACGGTGCTGCTAAAAAGGGGGATGTGCTAGGTATCGCCCGGCTGGCAGCCATCCAAGCCGCCAAACGGGCGGCCGACCTGATCCCGCTCTGCCACCCCATCCCGCTCACCCGGGTTGCGGTTGAATTTGCGCTGGACCTCGCCGATTCTTCCATCACCTGCACTGTCACCGCGGAAACCGTGGGCCGTACCGGGGTCGAAATGGAAGCCCTGGCCGCAGTCCAAATCGGTTTGCTGACGATTTATGACATGTGCAAATCCGTGGACCGGGGGATGATCATGAGCGACATTCGCCTTCTGGAAAAATCCGGCGGCAAGTCAGGCTCCTGGACGGCAAATTCCGCCTTGATTACAGAAGGTTGAACGCTTCCTTCGCGGCAGCGTGCCCCTCGTCTGCTGGCACGACCCAGACTTCCGCCGCGCTGTCCGCGGCGTGAATGGGTCGTACACGGTCTCCGTGAGCCGCCAGATTGTTTTCGGGATGAAGCGCAACCCCCAGGTGACCCAGACGCTGTGCAATGTCATTGCGCAGCAGCGCATCGTGCTCGCCAATCCCTCCCGTAAATACCAGAACATCCAGTCCGCCCAGGACGGCCGCCATGGCACCCGCTTCACGCACCACTCGTGCAGTAAATAAATCAATTGCGCACTGCGCCCGGCTATCAGCGGCAGCACGCAAAACGCGCAGATCGGAGGACAAACCCGAAACGCCGAGCAATCCCGACTGCCGGTAGAGCAGCGTTTCAAGACGATCCGCACTCCAACCCTGGTTCAACAGATAGAGTACAACCCCGGGGTCGAGAGCACCACAGCGCGTACCCATCACCAAGCCATCCAATGTGGTAAACCCCATGGTGGTGGCTACGCTGTGCCCTTGAAATGCGGCACACAGACTGGCGCCATTACCCAGATGCGCCATGAGCAGCCGTCCCCCTGCACGCGTGCTGTGGACTTGCAATGTATCTCGAACATGCTGGTAGGACAATCCGTGAAACCCATAGCGACGAATCCCTTCCTGAAACAGCGCCTCGGGCAGGGCAAAACGGGATTCTCGCTCGGGTATCCTGGCATGGAAGGCAGTGTCAAAACAGGCGATCTGCGGCACTTCGGGCAGCGCGCTCTGAAACCGGCGGATTCCTGCCAAATTGTGAGGTTGATGCAACGGCGCCAGCGGATTTAAGTGTGCCAAGTCCTGCAGAATTGCTTCCGTGACACGCACACTGGCTTGAAAACGGCGCCCCCCGTGAACCACCCGATGCGCCACAGCACGCAGGCGCACCATCGATCCGGAGTGGGTCAACTGCCTGATCAGTTCATCCAGTGCAGCATCAAAGGCGGATTCGCCTTGTTGCAACCCTTCCAAAGTCCCCACCTGAACAGCTGTCTGAACACCATCAGCCGTCACCGGATAGAGTGCAAACTTGAGGGTGGAGGAACCCACATTAACCGAGAGGATGCCTTCCTGGGACGCGGAAGGATTCATCAGGTGCTCACGAGCTTCCGTCATACCATACTCTCGCCAAGTGCCTCCATAAGCTTTAATATTAGCATTGTGGCCGGTGATCCCGGTTGCCCATTCATATCAACAACCGCTGATCGCGAGGTATTCGAATGTCCGCACTGCCCGATAACGATAAACAAGAAACCCAGGAATGGCTGGATGCTCTGGAAAGCGTTCTGGAACTTGAAGGCCCCGAACGCGCCCATTACATTCTGGAACAGTTAATCGATAAAGCTCGCCGCTCTGGCGCTTACCTCCCCTACAGCGCCAATACTGCGTACATCAATACCATTCCCCCGGCACTCGAGGTTCCCATGCCCGGCAATCCGGAAATGGAGCATCGCATTCGCTCGCTCATTCGGTGGAATGCCATGGCCATGGTTGTAAGAGCCAACAGGTCTTCCAGCGAGCTCGGAGGACATATCGCCAGTTTTCAGTCGGCTGCTACCCTCTACGACGTTGGTTTTGACCATTTTTTCCACGCCCCCACAACAGATCATGGCGGCGACCTACTCTATATCCAGGGCCATTCTGCACCGGGAATCTATGCCCGTGCCTTTCTGGAAGGCCGGATTACCGAGGAACAACTAAGCAAGTTCCGCCAGGAGGTGGACGGAGGCGGATTGCCCAGCTACCCCCACCCCTGGCTAATGCCCAATTTCTGGCAAATGCCCACCGTGTCCATGGGCCTGGGGCCTCTGATGGCCATCTATCAGGCCCGCTTTATGAAGTATTTGCAAAACCGTGGCCTCGCCAGGGTAGACAACCGTAAAGTCTGGGCATTCATGGGTGACGGGGAAATGGATGAACCCGAGTCACTGGGTGCCATCTCGCTCGCCACACGTGAGCGTCTGGACAACCTGATTTTTGTGGTTAACTGCAATCTGCAACGGCTGGATGGCCCGGTTCGCGGCAATGGCAAGATCATTCAGGAACTTGAAGCAGATTTTCGCGGGGCCGGTTGGAACGTCATCAAAGTCATCTGGGGCGGGCAGTGGGATGCCCTGATTGCCAAGGATCGCAGCGGTCTGTTGTTGCAACGGATGATGGAGGCAGTGGACGGCGAATATCAAAGCATGAAGGCTCATGATGGGACCTATGTGCGCAAGCATTTTTTTGGCAAGTACCCCGAACTCGCGCGTCTCGTCGCCAACATGTCCGATGACGAGATCTGGCGGCTTAACCGTGGCGGCCACGATCCGTTCAAAGTCTACAATGCCTACCTTCAAGCAGTGCAGCACACCGGTCAACCTACGGTGATTCTGGCCAAAACCATCAAGGGTTATGGCATGGGGGAATCTGGAGAGGGACAGAACATCACACACCAGCAAAAGAAAATGGGGGAAAACGCTCTCAAGCAATTCCGTGACCGCTTCCAGATCCCCATTTCAGATGAGGTGATTGCTGAAACACCGTTTTATCGCCCACCCGAAGATAGCCCGGAAATCCAGTATCTCAAGGCTCAACGTGAACAACTTGGAGGGTATCTCCCTGTTCGGCACAGCAAGGTTCCTCCACTCAAAGTCCCTGAACTGTCTGCGTTCCAGGCCTTGTTACAAAGCAGTGAAGAACGGCAATTGTCCACTACCATGGCTTTCGTGCGTGTGTTGACTGCTTTGACCCGTGACAAGGAAATCGGTAAGTTGATTGTGCCGATCGTTCCCGACGAATCCCGCACTTTTGGCATGGAAGGCATGTTCCGCAGCCTTGGTATTTATTCTTCGGTAGGCCAACTGTACGAACCCCAAGACCATGACCAGCTCATGTATTACCGCGAAGACATCAATGGACAGATCCTGCAGGAAGGAATCAACGAGGCCGGTGCCTTTTCCTCCTGGATTGCTGCCGCCTCGGCGTACTCCAGCCACGGTGTCACAACCATCCCCTTCTTTATCTTCTACTCAATGTTCGGCTTCCAGCGTATCGGCGATCTGGCCTGGGCTGCCGGAGACATGCGTTGCCGGGGTTTTCTGATCGGAGGCACTGCCGGTCGAACCACGCTCAACGGCGAAGGTTTGCAGCATCAGGATGGCCACAGCCAGGTACACGCGTCGTTCATTCCCAACTGTGTCTCTTATGACCCTACCTTTGCCTACGAGGTGGCCGTAATCATTCAGGATGGGCTGCGTCGGATGTACCAGAATCACGAAAACATTTTCTACTACATTACCACCATGAACGAGAACTATGGCCACCCCGCCATGCCTGAAGGAACACAGGAAGGCATTCTCAAGGGAATGTATTTGCTGCAGAAGGGGGCAAAATCCAAAGGGCCCGTAGTCCAACTGATTGGTTCTGGAACGATCTTGCGCGAGGTGATCGCAGCAGCCGAACTCCTTGAAAAAGATTGGAGCATCTCAAGCAACGTCTGGAGTGCCCCCAGCATCAATGAGCTGGCCCGCGATGGCCAGGCCACAGCGCGCTGGAACAGGCATCACCCCGATCAGCCACAACGCAAATCGTATGTGGAACAATGCCTTGAAAAAACTACCGGCCCTGTTGTTGCTGCCACCGACTACATCAAGACCTTTACCGAACAGATCCGCGCTTTCGTACCTCGCCGCTATGTCACCTTGGGTACGGATGGTTTTGGCCGTTCGGATACCCGCGCCAAGCTTCGCCACTTCTTTGAAGTGGATCGGTACTACGTCACACTGGCAGCCCTGCAGGCATTGGCGGCTGAAGGGACGGTACCGGCTTCGCGCGTTGTGGAAGCCATCCAGAAATATGGCCTCGATCCGGAGAAGCCTCTCCCCACTACCGTCTAAATCATGATTCAAAACCTTGCCGGAAAAATTTCGGAGGTGTTGTTGGGCCCTCCGCGGGACCCGATGTCCCCGGAAACTCGCCACAACATTGCGCTGGTCGCTTTCTTTGCCTGGGTTGGCCTGGGGGCAGACGGGTTGTCTTCCTCGGCTTACGGACCAGAGGAAGCCTTCAAGGCCCTGGGTACGCATACTCACCTGAGTCTGTACCTGGCCCTTGCTACTGCGCTTACGGTATTTTTAATCTCCACAGCCTACAACCAAGTCATCGAGCTGTTCCCGTCAGGCGGTGGGGGCTACAAAGTGGCCACTCAGTTGATTGGCCCCTATGCTGGCCTGG
>JAGWPH010000246.1 GCA_028870615.1 Betaproteobacteria bacterium | reverse complement strand
GGCCAATCTGCGTACCATACGTGCCATTCCGTTGCGCTTGCCGGTGTCGGATCCGCCGCGCGTGCTGGAGGTACGGGGTGAAGTGCTGATGCTCAAGCAGGATTTTCTGGCGCTCAATGCGGCCCAGGCCGCACGAAACGAGAAGACCTTCGTCAACCCGCGCAATGCTGCCGCGGGTGCGTTGCGCCAGCTCGATCCGGCGTTGACCGCACAGCGGCCCCTGTGGTTTTTTGCCTACGGCGTGGGGGCCCTGGAGGGCTTTGCCTTACCCTCGACCCAGGGCGTGTTGATGGATCAGTTGGCCGCACTTCATTTTCCGGTGGCCCCGGAACGCACGGTGGTCCAGGGGGTGTCGGGGCTGCTTCAATATTTTTCCCGCATGAGCCAGCAGCGGGCCAGCCTGCGCTATGACATTGACGGCGTGGTGTACAAGGTGGACTTCTTCCGTGACCAGCAGCAACTCGGTTTTGTATCGCGGGCGCCGCGTTTTGCCATGGCCCATAAATTTCCGGCTGAAGAAGCCCTGACCGAGATCCTCGACATTGACGTACAGGTGGGGCGCACCGGCACCCTGACGCCGGTGGCCCGCCTCAAGCCGGTATTTGTGGGAGGCGTGACAGTGACCAATGCCACCTTGCACAACGAGGACGAGATCCGGCGCAAGGAGATCCGCATCGGTGATCAGGTCTGGGTACGGCGCGCGGGCGACGTCATTCCGGAAGTGGTGGCCGTCGTCATGGCGCAGCGTCCGGCCAATACCCGGCCATTTGTGATGCCCCAACACTGTCCTGTCTGTGGCAGCGCCGTCACGCGCACGGAAGATGAGGCGGCCAGTCGTTGCAGTGGGGGCCTGTTCTGTCCGGCACAGCGCAAGCAGGCCCTGTTGCATTTTGCCCAGCGGCGCGCGATGAATATCGATGGATTGGGAGAGAAGCGGGTGGACCAACTGGTGGAAGGGGGTTTGGTACATACCGCCCCCGATTTCTACAGGCTCGATCTCGATACGCTTTCGGCGTTGCCGCGCATGGGAACAAAATCCGCACAAAGCCTGCTGGCGGCCATCGATCACAGTCGGGAAACGACCCTGGCGCGTTTCATCTTTGCGCTGGGCATCCGGAATGTGGGTGAAACCACCGCGCGTGAGCTGGCCCGCTATTTTGGCAACCTGTCGTTGTTGCTGGAGGCATCGACGGAATCGTTGCAGGCGGTACCCGACATCGGTCCGGTGGTGACCCGATCAATTCATGATTTTCTGGCTGAACCCCACAATCGTCAGGTCATTCGGGATCTGCTGGAACAGGGGATCCACTGGCCCGCGGTCCAGCGGACTTCCGGACAGGTGCAGCCGCTTGCAGGGCTGACCCTGGTGTTGACCGGGAGCTTGCCGCATTTGAGCCGTTCCGATGCGCGCGCTAGAATCGAGAAAGCAGGCGGCAAAGTCGCTGGTAGCGTTTCGAAACAAACCCATTACGTAGTGGCCGGAGCAGACGCCGGCAGCAAGCTGGAGCACGCCCGCGCTTTGGGTGTTCCAGTTTTGGATGAGGCACAATTGTTGTCCTTGTTGAATCAGGAAACCATATCGCGATGAGACCGATCAGAAAAGCCGTATTTCCCGTGGCCGGACTGGGCAGCCGCTTCTTGCCCGCGACCAAAGCCAGCCCCAAGGAAATGTTGCCTGTGGTGGACAAGCCCCTCATCCAGTACGCGGCTGAGGAAGCCATCGCTGCCGGCATCACCGAGCTGATTTTTGTGACGGGACGCGGCAAACGCGCCATCGAAGATCATTTCGACAAGGCTTACGAACTGGAAGCGGAGCTGGAACAACGGGGCAAGACCCATTTGCTGGAACAGGTGCGCAACATGCTGCCCGCAGGGATCAGTTGCGTCTACGTGCGCCAGGCCGAAGCGCTGGGGCTGGGGCATGCCATTCTATGCGCCGAGCCCCTGGTGGGAGATGAACCGTTTGCCGTGGTGTTGGCTGACGATCTGGTGGATGCCGAGGTTCCGGTGCTGCAACAGATGGTCCGGCTGTATCAGGCCACGGGAGCTTCGGTGCTGGGGGTACAACAGGTGCCGCCGGAACAGACACGGCAGTACGGCATCGTCAAAACGGAACCCGGCCCCAAGGGTGTCCTGAAAATCGTGGGGATCGTTGAAAAACCGGGCCCTGAAGAAGCGCCCTCCAATCTGGGCGTGGTCGGTCGTTATCTGCTCACCCCTGCCATCTTTGATTTGTTGCGCAACGTGTTGCCGGGAGCCGGTGGCGAGATTCAGTTGACTGACGGGATTGCCGGTTTGCTCACTCGCGAGACAGTGCTGGCGTTGCCCTTCGAGGGGGTGCGCTACGATTGCGGCAGCAAGTTGGGCTATCTCATGGCGACGATCGCCTATGGGATCCGCCACAGTGAGGTGGGTCCCGAATTCCTGGAGTGGCTGGCCCAATCCGGGGTACTCAAAAATGGCCGTTAAGGAAGTCCTGCGGATGGGGCACCCGTTGCTGTTGCAGGAGGCGCGCCCCGTGGCGCACTTCGATTCTCCCGAACTTCACGCGCTGCTGGAAGACATGTGGGACACCATGGCGCATCTCGATGGCGCCGGTCTGGCGGCGCCGCAAATCGGGGTGAGTTTGCAAGTGGTTATTTTTGGGGTGACAAACAACCCCCGCTATCCCGACGCAGAGCAGGTTCCCGAGACGGTGTTGATTAATCCCGAGCTGACGTTCCTGGGAGAGGAACAGGAAGAAGGGTGGGAAGGGTGCCTGTCGGTGCCGGGCTTTCGGGGTGTCGTGCCGCGTTACACCCAGCTGCGCTACCAGGGTTTTGATCAGATGGGGCAACCCATCGATCGTATCGCGACCGGGTTTCATGCCCGTGTTGTCCAACACGAATGCGACCATCTGATGGGCATACTCTACCCCATGCGCATCGAGGACTTTAGCCGGTTCGGATTTACCGATGTGCTATTTCCTTCGCAGACGTTCCACGATTGATCACTCCGCAAGTTCTGCCAGCAGTTCCTGGCGCAGTTGCTCTTTGTTGGCCGCTGATTCCACTGCCGCTCCCGAAATCAGAAAGGTGTCTTCGGCACGTTCGCCCAGGGTGTTGATCCGTGCACCATGCAGGTTGATGCCGTGATTGACCAGAATGCGCGAGATGCGATAGAGCAATCCGGGACGATCGCCGGCCACGATGGTCAGGGGACGGATGGCGCCGCGTTCCGGTTCGCCCAGATGCACCATGACCGGAATCGGGAAATGGCGTAAATGCCGCGATAGCCTTCCTTTTTGCGGCGGCGCCAGTTCGGCCTGGGTGATGAGGTGCTTTTGCAATTCGTTCTCGATGCGTTTCAGGGTGGTCCGGTAATGTTCCGATTCGGCACTGCGATGCATGACTTGAAAGGTGTCGAGGGCATGGCCATCCAGGGTGGTGTGAATGCGGGCCTCCATGATGGTGTAGCCAATGCGGTCAAAATAGCCACAAATGCGCGCAAACAGCCCTTTCTGGTCAGGGGTGTAGATCAGGATCTGGAGGCCTTCGCCCACCAGCGACAAGCGGGCCCGAACCACGGGTTGGGGTGAGGCCACCTGGCCGTGCAGGCTGCGCGCATGCCAGGCGATGTCCTGGGCATCGTGGCGCTGGAAGTAGGCCGGGTCGAGGGTTTTCCACAGGTTGATTTCGGAGGCGCTGGAAAAACCGTACTGACGCAGGATGCGCAGGGCATCCTGGCGTTTTTCCGCGATCACCGTGTTGAGGTCTGCACCGGAGCCGGCCAGATAACGTTGGGTGGCCCGGTACAGGTCTTCCAGCAGCTTGCCTTTCCAGGCGTTCCACACTTTTGGGCTGGTGCCGCGCACGTCGGCCACGGTCAGGAGGTAGAGCGCCGTCAGATGACGCTGGTCACCCATCCGTTCGGCAAAACGGCGAATCACTTCGGGATCTGACAGGTCCTGCTTTTGCGCCACGGCTGACATTTGCAGATGCTGCTCCACCAGCCAGGCGACAAAAGCGCTGTCGGCTCGCGACAAACCGTGGCGCCGGCAGAAATAACGCGCGTCCGAACATCCCAGCACGGAATGATCGCCGCCCCGCCCCTTGGCAATGTCGTGAAACAGCGCACCCAGATACAGCAGGTCGACCCGGTCAAACTGGCGCATCAACATGGAGCAGAAGGGGAACTCGTGATCATACTGGGGTATGGCAAAGCGCCGGATATTGCGCAGGACGCGCAGGATGTGTTCGTCCACGGTATACACGTGAAACAGGTCATGCTGCATTTGTCCCACGATGCGGCCGAATACCGGGATGTAGCGCCCCAGGATGTCGCAGTAGTTCATGCGCCGCAGGACGTCCGCTGTGCGCAGGGGCTGGCGCAGGATTTCCATGAAGCGCTGCTGGTTGTCCGGACTGGCACGAAAAGCGGCATTGATCCGATTTTTTCCGCGCCACACGGCGCGCAGGGCCGCCGGCGTGAAACCGCGCAGATGCGGGTGACGCTGCAGCATCAGAAAGCCTTCCAGGATCTGGTCGGGTTGGTGATCGAACAGGTCATCCGGCGTTGTCCCAAGCAGTTTGCCATGACGTACGAAGGGCCCCTCCAGGGGTTCGATATCCTGGATGATTTCGGGATGCACCAGGGCGCTCAGTTGTTCAATCAATATGGTATTGAGCAGCAGGACTGATTTGGCTGTCTTGTAATAAGTTTGCATCATCACTTCGCTGGCGCGCCGGTGACCGTGGTCCTGGAACCCCAGTTGTTGCGCCAGGGGCATCTGGTAGTCAAACAACAGACGGTCCTCGCGACGCCCGGCAAGATAGTGCAGGCGGATGCGCAAGTCCTGCAGGAACCGTTGTTGCTGGCGCGCCTGTTTCACTTCGCGCAGCGTGATCAGTCCTTCCCGGGCCAGGGCAGCCCAGTGGGGATCCAGTCCGGCACCCCAGGCCAGCCACATCACCGAATGCAGGTCACGCAATCCCCCGGGGCTTTCCTTGATGTTGGGTTCCAGGTTGAAAGCGGTATCGTTGTGTTTGAGGTGGCGGGCCCGCTGCTCGTCGATTTTTCCGGTGACGAAAGTAGGCAGATCGATGGACCGGCGCAGGGTCATGCGCAGGTGTGCAACGGCGCCCGCATCGCCGACCAGGTAACGCACGTCGGACAAGGTGGTGGTAATGGTCAGGTCCTGCAGGGCGACCAGCAAACATTCGCTCTCGGTGCGGACGCTGTGGCCCACTTCCAGGCCGATGTCCCACAGGAACCCCACCAGGCGTTCGATCCTTACGGTGGTGTCGGCGTCGGGGGCTTCGGGGAGCAGCAGCAGCAGGTCGATGTCGGAGTAGGGATAGAGCTCGCTCCGTCCATATCCCCCCACGGCGGCGAGTGCCGCGCGCGAAGAGAAACCGGCCTGTTTCCACAGGGTTGCCAGGACATCATCGACGGTTTTACTCCACTCGGACAGCAGGCGTGCCGGACGAGGAGACTGCAGGTAGGCTTGTTTCAGTGCTTCGCGCGTGTCACCCAGCTGCTGCTTCAAGGACTTGGTGTCCGGTGCGCTCACGGCGGGGGAGGGGCGCCATCGGACAGTGTCAGCACTTCAAAGCCGGTTTCCGTAACCAGGACCGTATGTTCCCACTGCGCGGACAGGCTGTGATCTGCGGTGACGATGGTCCAGCCGTCGGCCAGTTGGCGAATTTCGCGCCGCCCTGCATTGATCATGGGCTCGATGGTAAAGGTCATGCCCGGTTGCAGTTTGATTCCGGTGCCCTTGCGACCGTAATGCAGGATCTGGGGGTCTTCGTGAAAATCGCGGCCGATCCCGTGGCCGCAGAACTCGCGGACGACGCTGTAGCCGGCATTTTCCACAAAGGCCTGAATGGCCTGTCCGATGTCGCCCAGGTGATGATCGGGATGTACGGTGCGAATGCCCAGCCACATGGCCTCGTAGGTGATTGCACAGAGCCGTTGCGCCTGCTTGCTGGGTTCGCCCACGCAGTACATGCGGCTGGTATCCCCATGGAAGCCATCCTTGATGACGGTGATGTCGATATTGACGATGTCGCCGTTCTTCAGCACCTTCAGGCTGGGTATGCCATGGCAGACCTGATGGTTGACCGATGTGCAGATCGATCTGGGGTAGGGGGTGTGGCCAGGCGGGGTGTAATGGAGCGGCGCCGGGATGGTGTGTTGTACGTCCACCATGTAGTTGTGACACAAGCGATCGAGCTCACCTGTGGTAACCCCCGCCTTGACGTGCGGGGCAATGAAGTCCAGCACTTCGGAGGCGAGGCGACAGGCAACGCGCATGCGCTCAATTTCTTCAAGTGTTTTTATGGTGATGGACATGGTTCTGCGTATGAGTTTACGGCGAGGATGATTGCGCCTTCGCAGAATTATAGCACTCCGCCCCGGCAGGCTTGTGTGAGGCGGACCAAAAATGCTAGAATGCTCGGCTTTATCGGGCCAGGGCAATTACGGTCTGATTTGGTGCGGTGGCAACACCGCAAATACGCACACCGGTCTGAAAAACCAGGGTGCCTGCCTGTGGGCAGGTGTTATTGACCGGTGGAGGCTTAACCCTTACAAGGAGTTCACCATGTCCGTCACCATGCGGCAAATGCTTGAAGCCGGAGTTCACTTCGGCCACCAGACCCGTTACTGGAACCCCAAGATGGCCCCCTTCATTTTTGGCCATCGAAACAAGATTCACATCATCAACCTGGAAAAGACGCTCCCGATGTACCAGGAGGCGATCAGGTTTGTGCGCCAGTTGTCGGCCAACAAAGGCAATGTGCTGTTTGTGGGCACCAAGCGCCAGGCGCGCGACATCGTACGCGAAGAAGCGCTGCGTGCCGGTGCACCGTTCGTGGACCATCGCTGGCTGGGTGGCATGCTGACCAATTTCAAAACGGTCAAGCAGTCCGTGAAGCGTCTCAACGATCTGGCAACCATGATCGCCGATGGTTCGATGGACAAGCTCTCCAAAAAGGAAGCCCTCAATTACCAGCGTGAGTTTGAAAAACTCGAACGAAGCCTGGGGGGCATCAAGGACATGAATGGTATCCCCGATGCCCTGTTCGTTATTGATGTGGGTTACCAGAAAAACGCCATCGTCGAAGCGCGCAAACTGGGCATTCCCATCATCGGTGTGGTGGATACCAACAATTCCATCGAAGGGATCGATTATGTCATTCCCGGCAACGACGACTCGACACGGGCGATTCGACTGTTCGCGCGCGGCGTGGCCGATGCCATTCTGGAAGGCCGTTCCCAGTCCCTCAGCGAAATTCCCGGAACGGAAGAATTCGTCGAAGTGGAAGAAGACAAGGCTGCAGAATAATTCAAGTGGGGTATTGAAATGGTGGAAATTACCGCAGCAATGGTCAAGGAATTGCGTGAGCTGACCGGGCTGGGCATGATGGAATGCAAGAAGGCACTCACGGAAGCCCAGGGCGACCTGAAAGCTGCCGAAGACCTCTTGCGTATTCGCAGTGGTGCCAAGGCCAGCAAGGCTGCCGGCCGGATTGCAGCCGAAGGGGTGGTGGCGTCGTTTGTCTCGGCTGATGGCAAGGTGGGCGTGCTGGCGGAAGTCAATTGTGAAACCGACTTTGTCGCCAAAAACCAGGACTTTGTCGCCTTTGCGCGCCAGGTGGCTGAACAGGTGGCGCGTCAGTCGCCGGCTGACGTTGATGCGCTGGTCAATGGTGCCCTGTCAGAAGGCGGCACGCTTGAGGCCATGCGCAAGGCGCTGGTCATGAAACTGGGTGAAAACATGACGGTGCGGCGCTTTGTCCGTTTCGATGCGGCGGGCCATCTCGCCCAGTACCTGCACGGGTCCCGTATTGGCGTCATGGTTGATCTGGTGGGTGGTGATGCTGCGCTGGGGCGCGATATTGCCATGCACATTGCGGCCAGCAAGCCCATTTGCGTTTCCCGGGACGATGTCCCTGCCGGACTGTTGGCCAAGGAGCGTGAAATTTACACCGCCCAGGCCGCCGAGTCGGGCAAGCCTGCGGAGATCATCGCGCGTATGGTGGAAGGACGTGTGGTCAAATATCTGGCCGAAGTCACCCTGCTGGGACAACCGTTCGTCAAGGATCCTGACCAGACCGTGGAAAAACTCCTGGCGTCCCGGGGCGCACGCGTGAATGGTTTCAGCATGTTCATCGTGGGCGAGGGTATCGAAAAAAAGAACGAAGACTTTGCGGCTGAAGTGGCTGCAGCCGCAGGAGCCATGGCTGGAGGCTGAAGCCCCATGATGAAACCCGTCTATCAGCGTATTCTCCTCAAATTGTCAGGCGAAGCCCTGATGGGCGACGATGCTTACGGCATCAATCGCGCGACCATCGACCGCATCGTGGCTGAAGTGGCTTCAGTCATCCAGATCGGCGTGCAGGTGGGGGTGGTGATCGGCGGCGGCAACATTTTTCGGGGCGTCGCCCTCGGTGCCGAAGGCATTGATCGGGCTACCGCAGACTATATGGGGATGCTTGCCACGGTCATGAATGCCCTGGCGCTGCAGGACGCCATGCGTCGGGTGGGGATAGTCAGCCGGGTCCAGTCGGCGCTCAACCTGGAACAGGTCGCCGAGCCCTATATCCGTGGCAAGGCATTGCGTTACCTGGAAGAAGGCAAAGTGGTCATCTTTGCTGCCGGCACGGGCAACCCGTTCTTTACCACCGACACGGCTGCTGCCCTGCGCGGTGCCGAGATGAGTGCCGAAGTGGTGCTCAAGGGCACCAAGGTGGATGGCATCTACACGGCCGATCCACTCAAGGATGAGCAGGCCCAACGTTACCAGCGCCTTACTTTCGAAGAAGCCATCATCAATAATCTCAAAGTCATGGACGCGACTGCACTGACCCTGTGTCGCGACCAGAACCTGCCGATTTGCGTGTTCAGTATCCTCAAACCCGGTGCATTGAAACGCGTGGTCATGGGCGAAGCTGAAGGCACGTTCATCACAAATTAAGTTGCCTGGAGAATGCGATGATTGCCGATGTCAAGAAATCTGCCGAACAGAAAATGCAGAAATCAGTCGAGACGCTCAAGACAGATCTGGGAAAAGTCCGCACGGGTCGTGCCCACTCAGGATTGCTGGATCACGTCCGGGTGGACTATTACGGGACCCTGACGCCAATCAATCAGGTGGCCGGAATCAATCTCATTGATGCGCGCACCATCGGCGTGTCCCCCTACGAAAAGAAAATGGTCTCCGCCATCGAAAAAGCGATCCGCGACGCTGATCTGGGACTCAATCCGTCCGCCCAGGGCGACCTGATCCGGGTGCCGATGCCGTCGCTCACCGAAGAGCGTCGTCG
Organism: Betaproteobacteria bacterium; assembly: GCA_028870615.1. GTDB lineage: Bacteria > Pseudomonadota > Gammaproteobacteria > Burkholderiales > Ferrovaceae > JAJZRV01. Next base: position 5,004 of record JAGWPH010000246.1, on the reverse strand, counting down.
TGACCTCACCAAGGTGGTCAAAGCCGAGGCCGAGAATGCGCGCGTGGCTGTGCGCAACATCCGGCGCGATGCGCTGGCGCATTTGAAGGAATTGCATAAATCCAAATCCATTTCTGAAGATGAAGAGCGCCGTGCCCAGGAGGACATCCAGAAGCTGACAGACCGTCACGTGGGTGAAATCGACAAGCTGCTTTCCGTCAAGGAAGCCGAGCTGATGGCTGTTTGACCTTCCCGCACTCATTTGAGAGGAAGGTTTCCATGGCGCGTTCGCAAAGTTCAACACTTGATATCCCCGAAGCAGGACGCATCCCGCGGCATATTGCCCTGATCATGGATGGTAATGGGCGCTGGGCACGCCAGCGGCTGCTGCCCAGGATTGCGGGGCATCGGCGGGGCAGCGAAGCGGTGCGTGCCCTGGTGGAGAGCGCGGCACGCCTGGGTGTGGAATACCTGACCCTGTTTGCCTTCAGCAGTGAAAACTGGCGTCGTCCTCCTGAAGAAGTCTCAATGCTGATGCAACTGTTCATCAGTATCCTTGAAAGCGAAATTTCCCGTCTTCACCAGGCCAACATCCGGGTCCGCATCATCGGCGACCTGGCACGTCTGGGTCCCCGGATTGAAACCCTGATTGCCGAAGCCCATGCATTGACCCGCGACAACACCCGTCTCACCCTGACCGTCGCCGTCAACTACGGGGGCCGCTGGGATATCCTGCAGGGCATGAATGCCCTGTTGCACGCCCATCCGGAAAAAGCCGCAGGCGACATCACGGAGTCCGACCTGACGCCCTTTCTGGCCATGGGGGAGGCTCCCGAACCTGATCTGTTTATTCGGACGGGAGGGGAACAGCGTATCAGCAACTTCCTGTTATGGCAGCTGGCGTACACCGAACTCTACTTCACTGAAACCTTATGGCCGGATTTTGATGCGGAAAGCCTGAACGCGGCCATCCGTTCCTATCAGCAGCGCGAGCGCCGTTTCGGGCGGACCAGCGAACAATGTTACGCGCCAGAATCCTGACGGCAGCGGCCCTGCTGGCGTTGCTGGGGGTCCTTCTGTTCAAGGCTTCGCCAGCGGTTTGGCAGGGCGCCATCCTGGTGGCTGTTTTGGGGGCCAGTTGGGAATGGGCCGGGCTGGCCCGATTTCCCGACGTGTCCAGGGGGGTTTATGTGCTTGCCACAGCCGGGCTGGCCGGGCTGTTGTCCTGGGCCGCGGTTCCGGATTCGACTGCAATGCTGAAGGCGCTTTACGCTGTTTCGATGCTGTTCTGGGTGGCGGGTGTGCCGTTCTGGCTGATCCGTCAATGGCGGGTGGAAAGCCCAGCAATGCTGGCGCTGACGGGGTGGGTGGTGATCCTGCCTGCGGGATTCGCCTTGATCAGTCTGCGCATGGCCGGACCCTGGGTGCTGTTGATGTTCATGATGGTGGTCTGGTTGTCGGACACGGCAGCCTATCTTGTGGGGCGCGTTGTCGGACAGCACAAATTGGCACCGGTCATCAGCCCCGGAAAAACCTGGGAAGGCGTTGCAGGCGCCTTCGCCGTCGTATTGATCTACGCTGTCACACTGTGGCAGTGGGATGCACAGGGGAAGGATGCGATAGGACAGGTGATCCACGCGACCGGAAGCGGATGGATTCCGTTGCTATTGGCCATGACGGTGTTGGGCATCGAAGGGGACCTGTTTGAGTCCTGGATCAAGCGCTGTGCCGGGGTCAAGGATAGCGGCACAGCTTTGCCAGGCCATGGCGGTATTCTTGATCGCATTGATGCCCTCACTGCGACCTTGCCTCTGGTGGCGCTGATGTTGCTGGAGCAGGGCTGATGGCCCGGCAATTTTTGACCTTGCTGGGGGCAACCGGCACCATCGGGTGCAATACCCTGGAAGTGGTGGCGTTGCATCCTGACCGCTATCAGCTTTTTGCGTTGACGGCGCACCGCAATATAGAAAAACTGGCGCAACAGTGCCAACGCTTTACCCCGCGCTTTGCTGTGGTGGAACATGCAGCCGATGCAGAACGTTTGCGCCGGTTGCTGACGGCCGACGGCGCCCGACCGGAAACTGAAATTCTGCACGGAGCTGAAGCCCTGTCCAGGGTGGCCTCCGCTCCCGAGGTCAGCATCGTCATGGCGGCCATCGTTGGTGCTGCAGGCCTGGCGCCCACGCTGGCGGCTGCTCAGGCAGGCAAGCGCATCCTGCTGGCCAACAAGGAAGCCCTGGTGATGTCCGGGGCCCTTCTGATGGATGCTGTGCGGGCAAGCGGGGCGACCCTGCTGCCCGTGGACAGCGAACATAATGCCGTGTTCCAGTCGCTGCCCCATCATCATGCCCAGGGGCTCGGGGCCGCCGGCGTCAGCCGCATCACGTTGACGGCTTCCGGTGGGCCGTTCCTGCACCGCGCCCTGTCCGATCTGATGTGGGTCACTCCCGACGAGGCCTGCAAGCATCCAAACTGGGTCATGGGGCGCAAGATTTCCGTGGACTCTGCCACCATGATGAACAAGGGACTGGAATTGATCGAGGCGTGCTGGCTGTTCGGTGCCCGACCCGATCAGGTGGACATCGTGATCCATCCGGAAAGCATTGTTCATTCCATGGTGGCTTATGTGGACGGCTCGGTCATTGCGCAGTTGGGGTGCCCCGACATGCGTACGCCGATTGCGCATGCGCTGGCTTTTCCTGAACGCATTTCGTCAGGTGTCGCGGCGCTTGATTTGACGACCATCGGTGCGTTGCGTTTTCAGGCGCTTGACCCCCAGCGTTTCCCTGCAGTGTCCCTGGCCTATCGGGCCATCCGGACGGGTGGAACGGCGCCGGCAATCCTGAATGCCGCCAATGAAGTGGCTGTCGCTGCCTTTCTGGAGCGACAGCTGCGTTTTGACCAGATCCCGGGACTCATTGCCAAGGTGCTGGATACGCTTTCTCCCGAGCCGGGGGATACGCTGGCCACGGTGCTGGATGCCGATGCCCGGAGTCGCGCCATCGCTGCCGCGTTGATTCAACAGCAGGAGCGTTCATGAGCCTGATAGGAAACGGGCTTCTAACGGCCCTCGCTTTCCTGGGGGCCCTGCTGATGCTGATCGTGGTTCATGAATGGGGCCACTATTGGGTGGCGCGCCGCATGGGCGTCAAGGTGTTGCGATTTTCCATTGGGTTTGGCAAACCATTGTGGCAGTCCCGGCGCGGGCCAGATCAGACGGAGTGGGTGATCGGAGCGTTTCCGCTGGGAGGGTATGTGCGGATGCTGGATGAGCGGGAGGGGATTGTCCCGCCCGAAGAGGTCGCGCGTGCTTTCAACCGGCAATCCCTGGCGCGGCGCTTTGCCATCGTGGTGGCCGGTCCGTTGGCCAATTTCATCCTGGCTTTCCTGATTTACTGTGGCCTTTATCTGTATGGCATTCCAGGACTCGTTCCTTATGTGGACGCGCCCCCTCCCGGAACCCTGGCAGCCAGCGCCGGGTTTCAGGCAGGCGAGAGGATTATCCAGGTGGCACATCAGCCCGTCGAAACCTGGAATGAGGTACAGCTCCTCCTGATTGACCAGGCGCTGGAAAAAGAGCATCTCGAGATCAAGACCCAGGACGAGGCGGGACACGTCGCGCTGCATGAACTGGATCTGTCCCAGTTGGAGGCTTCGCAACGGGACGCCGATCTGCTTAATCGAATCGGACTCAAGCCCTGGGATTTCCCGATTCCGCCCGAAGTCGGACGGGTTCTGCCTGAAGGGCCCGCCGCGCACGCCGGTCTGCAAACGGGAGACCGCATCCAGGCTGTTGATGGGCAACCCCTGACCTCCTGGCAGGCCCTGGTGAAAATCATCAGGGCCAGCGCAGGCCATGTATTGACCATGACCCTCGACCGTCAGGGTCAGACCCGCGTCGTTACCCTTACGCCCCAGGCCGAGCACGGTGAAGGGGGCGAAGTGGTGGGCAAGATCGGCGTTTCTCCCCGGCTCTCGCCTGAACTCAGCGCGCACTACTGGACCACGGTACGCGAGGACCCCATCGGCGCGCTACAACATGCAGGAAGCAAGACTTGGGAAGTGACCCGATTGACCTTCAAGACCTTTGCCGCGATGCTGATGGGCGAGGCCTCCTGGAAAAATGTGGGGGGCCCCATTCAGATTGCTGATTATGCCGGGCAGACCGCGCGCATGGGGGCTGTTCCCTATCTCACCTTCATTGCGTTAATCAGCATCAGCCTGGGAGCGCTTAATCTGTTGCCAGTCCCATTATTGGATGGAGGGCATTTGATGTATTATGTTGCCGAACTGATCAAGGGAAGTCCCGTTTCCGATCGTATGCTGGTTTTGACGCAACGGGTGGGTCTCATGCTTCTGGTTGCCCTGATGGGATTTGCACTTTATAACGATATTCAACGTCTGCTAACCAACTGATCGGGTCCATGACAATTCGCACGTTTCTTGCCATGTGCTGTGTGTTGCTGAGCACCGCAGCCTGGGCCCTATCCCCCTTCACCATCCGGGACATCCGGGTTGAAGGGGCGCAGCGCATCGAGGCGGGAACGATCTTTAGTTACTTGCCGCTCAAGGTGGGTGATACCGTCACCAGTGAAAAAGCCGGCACAGCAGTCAAATCCTTGTATGACACGGGGTTTTTCTCCGACGTCCGGCTCGAATCCGATGGAGATGTCCTGGTGGTTGTCGTGCAGGAACGGCCCTCGATTGCGCGCATTGATATCAATGGCGCCAAGGCCTTTAACAAGGACCAGTTGAAGGATGCCCTCAAGTCCATCGGGATTGCAGAATCCCGCATCTACGATAAATCCCTGCTCGACAAGGCCGAAAAAGAATTGAAGCGCCAGTATCTGGGCAAAGGAAAATATTCGGCCCAGGTCACCACCACCGTGACCCCGATGCCGCGCAACCGGGTGGCGCTGACCTTTAACATCGTTGAAGGGGAAGTGGCGCACATCCGTGAAATCAACATCGTCGGCGCCAAGGCTTTTCCGGAAAAGGAACTTGCGGACCAGCTCCAGCTCAACG